>NZ_JBSGDY010000001.1:0-138646 GCF_053602615.1 Micromonospora sp. NPDC004336 | reverse complement strand
GGGTGTGGGAGAGTAGGACACCGCCGGACAATCTTTCGTTCAGGGCCACCCCATGAGGGGTGGCCCTGAACGCATTTCTGGCGTGCCCAATCCGCCGGCGCCCCGCCCGCCGCCGTACCGTGGCCAGGGTGACCGCGACTGCCGATCGCCCGTCCGCCGTCCTGGCGCCGTTCGTGGCGACGCTGGAGGCATACGACCTTGGGCCGGGGCCGGTCGCCGTCCACCGCGGGCTGCCGTCGTCCACCGTGTCGATCACGATCCCCGAGGAGGACTCGCTGGAGATCGGGTGGATCGGGCGACCCGGCTCGCGCCGAAAGATACGTGCCGTGGTCGCCGGTCTCCACCTGGACGCGGCCGAGCTGAGGCAGGAGGGTTGCGCGCGCGGGGTGTACGTGACGCTCAGCCCGCTGGGCGCCGGCACACTGCTCGGGATTCCGGCATCGGCCCTGGCCGGGCAGGTCGTCGACCTCGCCGACGTCGTCCCGGCGATGGCCGACCTTCCGGAGCGCCTGACGGCCTGCCGGTCCTGGCCGAGCCGTCGGGCACTCGTCGAGCGCTGCCTGGCAGCAGGTCTCTCTCGGCACGGCGAGCCTGCGAACCACGGCGAGCTGCTGGCCACGCTGACGGCCCTGGCCCGGGCCAGCCGGGTGCGGGAGGCCGCCGAGCTGCTCGGCTGCTCCCGGCGGCACCTGAGCGGCAGGGTCCGTGCCGAGTTCGGGGTGACGCCGAAGGAGTACCAACGGCTCGTTCGCTTCGAGACCGCCCGGGGTCGGCTCCTGGCCGCCGCCAACGCCGGAAGGGTGGGCCTGGCGGCGGTGGCCGCCGCCTCGGGCTTCGCCGATCAGGCCCACTTCACCCGAGAGTGGCGGGCCATGGCCGCCTGCACCCCGATGGAGTGGCTACGCGCCGAGGGCCGGGCTCCCGCGGTGTGCGCCGGCCGGTGACCGGCCGACGGGCAGGAGGCGGCGGGCGGCGACGACGGTGCGGCCGGGCTCGTTCCCAGATGTTCAATACCCCGCCGTCGCCCGCTCCCAGGATGGGGACATGAAGTCGCTCTTTCCCCGTCTGATCGTGTCCGATCCGGACTCCGCGTCGGCGTTCTACCAGGCTTCGCTCGGCGCCGAGGAGACGTTCCGGGCCCCGGGCGACGACGGCCGGCCCACCGTCGTCGATCACCGTATCGGCCCCTGGCGCTTCCGGGTCTCGCCCGCCGTCTCGTCGTGGGGGTGGCTCTCGCCGGGCGATCTCGGCGGGTCCCCGGTCCTCCTGGAGATCGAGGTCGACGACCCGGACGAGGTGGGCGACCGCATGGTCGCTCACGGCGCGGAGGTCGTCGTGCCCATCGAGAATCGGCCCTACGGCAAGCGCTCGGGTCGCATCCGTGACCCGTTCGGCCACCTCTGGATCATCACCGGCGAGCCACGCTGAGCGCCGTTCGACGCCCTGTGGAGCACCGGCCGGGGCTGGCCGTCGGCGGCCGGCGCGGTGCGCGTACGACAGGAGAAGGCCCCGCCGGCGACGTGCCGGCGGGGCCTTCCCGAAGCGGAACTCAGGCGGTCGTCAGGACGGTTCGCGCCCGCAGATGAAGCGCGGCTCGGCGTCGTAGCGCCAGGTGAACTTCTCCCGCTTGACGACCTTCCCGTCCTTCTTGATGACGCGGAAGGCGTCCTGGGTGAAGCCCTGGCTGCCGCTGGCCGGGATGCAGGTCGGCCCCGGCTCCAGGTAGACCGTCCTCGGCTGGGTGATGTTGCGGCGCGGGCTGTACTCGGTCTTGACGCTGTCCCAGATCTTGGTGCTCCAGATCGACACGGTGATCGAACTCGACGTGTAGGAGGTGTCGATCAGGACGCCGTGCTCGGTGTTGTTGCGGAACTTGAAGTCCAGGTCGGGCCAGAAGATGGTCGACTCGATGACCGCCGGGTACCGGCTGAACCAGTACGAGTGCGGCTTGTGCTCGACGTCCTCCAGGCCGGCGTAGTAGGTCGCGTTGAACAGGGTCGTGGTGAACTGCGAGGTGCCGCCGCCCACGCCGGGCACCAGCTTGCCGTCGAGGATGACCGGGGCGTCCCGGTAGCCCTGCGCGTAGCCGCGTTCGCCGGTGTGCCCGTTGAGCGAGAACGTCTCGCCCGGCAGCACCACCGTGCCGTCCACGTCCTTGGCGATGGTGATGATGTTCTGGCTGCGCGGCGAGGAGAGCCCGCCGGTGAACCGGGTGGTGAAGGTGGAGACCCGCTCCTTGATGCCCAGCCCGGCCAGCTTCGCCGCGGTCAGCTCCGGCTCGGCCGGCTTCAGCTCGCCGGTCACCTTCCGGTCCTCCGCCTTCGGCAGGACGGCCAGCAGGTCACGGCCGAGGGCCGCGCTGTCGAGCTGCTGGCCCGGCCGGCCCTCGACGACCTTCGGCTTGCCGCCGGAGATGGTCATCCGGGCGTCCTTCGGCGACACCTCGATGGCCGCCAGGTCGTCGCCGAGCGCGGCGCGCAGCCGCTTCACGTCCACCTGCGGGGTCAGCTTGCCGGTCTTGTCGGCGGTGAACCGCAGGCTCCTCGCGATGGCCTTCGGCGGGATCCGCACCGAGCCCTTGCTGGTGGTCAGCGTGACCGGCGCCGCGACGGCGGGCTTCGCCAGCTCGGCGACCAGCCGGTCGACCTCCTCGGCGGTGGTCGCCGGGTGCGTCTCGACCAGCGGCACGGTCACCGGCTGGCGGCTCAGCCAGCCCTCGCGTACGACCTGCGCGGAACGCTCCGGGTCGAGCGCGAGGCTCGGCTTCGGGTGGACGGCCTTCGGGGTGGTGTCCTTCCAGGTGATCGCCGGCATGGTCATCTTCCGGCCCTGGTCGCCCACCACCTTCTTCAGGGCGGCGTCGAGCCGGGCGACGTCCACGGCCACCACCGGCTGCACCGTGCGGGACCCGACGAGCCGGTCGACCGCGTGCGCGTCGGCCTCGGCCGCCGCCGCCACGGTGGCGTCGACGTCGACCGTCAGGCCCACCTCGGCCGGGTCGATCTCCGCCGTCCGCTCGCCGACGCGTACCGACAGCGGGGCCGCCAGCTCGGCGGCGCGACGGTCGAGTGCCGCCCGCAGCTCCCGGGCGGCGTCCGCGCGGCTCCGGCCGCCGAGTTCCGCCCCGAGCACCGTCGTCCCGCGGGGCACGTCGCCGGCGTACGCGTAGGCGCCCACCCCGGCCACGGAGCCCAGCACCACCGTGGCGACCCCGGCGGCGAGCAGCAGGCGCACGCGGCGTGACCGGGAGCCCCCGCCCGGTCCTGCGGTGGGCACGGCGGGTTCCGGCTCGTCACCCGGCCAGGTCACCGCCGTGACCCGCACGGTCGGCCGGTCGTCGGCGGCTGGCGTCTTCTCGCCGTACAGCGTCACGGTCACCTCGATCGGGACTTACCACAAGGACGGGAGCGCGTCGCCCCCGCCCGGAGGACACCTACGGTAACCGGCGCCCGGCCGCGGCGGCAGTCTGCTCCCCGCCCGCGCGGCACCGCGTGTCGCCCCGGCGTGTCGGGGCGGGCGCGGGGCGCGCCGGCGGGCGTGGCACGGTAGGGGCATGCGAACGGACGACGCGGTCCTGGCGTACGGGGGCGGATGGCTGGACCGGGCGGGCGAGCTGCGCGCCGACCCGGAGCGGATGGCGGCGCTGTTGGCCGACCCGGGCAGCGTCGTCCTGCCGTTGTGGCGGGACCGCTGCCTGGTCGCGGCGGACGTGCCCGTGCGGTTGACGGGCGACCGGGCGGCGGGGGCGCTCGCCGTCGCCGACCAGACCGTCTTCCTGGGCCTGGACGACGGGTCGGCCGTCTTCGCCGCCGACCTCTCCGGGCTGCCCGAGGCCGGCGCGGTCGAGGCGGCCGGGGCGGACGACGCCGTGGACGTCCGGGCGCTGGTCGGCCGGCTCGGCCCGGCCGACGCGGCCGTCCAGGCGTACGCGCGGGGGCTGCTGCACTGGCACCGGCAGCAGCGGTTCTGCGGCGCCTGCGGGGCGTCGACCGAGGCGCGGGGCGGGGGACACGTCCGGTCCTGCACCCGGGCCGACTGCGGCCGGCTCCTCTTCCCCCGCATCGAGCCGGCGGTCATCGTGCTGGTCGAGGCGCCGGGAGCGCCGGACCGCTGCCTGCTGGCCCGGCACGCCGGCGCACGCGAGGGGGCGTACTCGACGCTTGCCGGTTTCGTCGAGGTCGGCGAGAGCCTGGAGGACGCCGTACGGCGGGAGATGGCCGAGGAGGCCGGGGTGGCGGTCACCGACGTGCGGTACGTGGGCTCGCAGGCGTGGCCCTTCCCGGCCGGGCTGATGGTGGGCTTCCGGGCCACCGCCGCCTCGGAGCGGGTGCGGGTGGACGGCGAGGAGCTGGTGGAGGCGCGCTGGTTCACCCGGTCGGAGCTGCGCGAGCGGGTGGCCGCCGGGCGGCCCCTGGGGCGGGTCGACTCGATCGACCACCACCTCCTGCACGGCTGGCTGGCGGAGGGCTGAGGGGCCGCGCCGCCGTGGGGCGACGTGCCGTGCGGCGCGGAACGCCGCCGGGGGCGACGTGCGGGGCGGCGCGGAACGCCGCCGGGGGTGCCGTCAGCGGGCGCCGGTCGCCGGGCGGGCGCTGCGGAAGGTCAGCCAGGCCATGACCGCCGTCGTCAGGACGGCGGTGGCGAGCGCGCAGACGAGCACCCCCTCGACCGTGCGCGGGGCGACGAGCAGCGCCGCCCCGGCGAGGCCGGCGGTGGCCGCCCAGAGCGGCGCGGCGGGCCAGCGGGCACCCGTCGCCACCCGGTCGTTGACCAGCATGAAGAGCACCGCGTAGAGGGCCCCGACGGCGGCGAAGAGCGGGGCCGCGCCGGCCAGGTGCAGGTAGTCCGCGCCACCGGCGAGGCGGAACGCCAGCTCGCCGGCGAACGCGGCGGCGCCCACGAGGGCCGCCCCGCAGGCCAGGATCAGGGCCAGCGCGGCGAGCCGGGCCCGCCGGTCGCCCCGGGCGAGCCGGGGCAGCACCAGCACGGTGACCACCTGCGGCGCCCAGAGCGCGCCCTTGGTGAGCACCGACCCGACGGCGTACCCGCCGGAGGCGTCGTCGGGCAGCAGCTGGCGGGCGATGATCAGGTCGGCGTACGAGATGGTGAGCATCGCCAGCGACGCGGCGCACGCGGTCATGACGTGCCGGGCGGTCAGCTCGCGGCCCGTCCCGGCGGCCGGTCCCCGCGCGGCCGGGGCGGCCGGGGTCGGGGCGGCGGCCGGTCGGGCGAGGCGGGCCAGCAGGGGCAGGACGGCCAGCCCGGTCAGCGAGGCGAGCAGCAGGCAGGCGACCGGCCCGCGGCCGAGGGCCAGCCCGACGACGAGCCCGCCGTAGCGGCCGGCGGCGAGCACGGTCATCGCGGCGGCGAGGCGCAGGAACCGCTGGTCGCCCTGGAGCTCGCCGAGCCACCGGCCGGCCAGCACGGTGGCGAAGGTGGTCGCCGCGAGCAGCAGGGCCAGCGCCAGCGGAAGCCGGAGCGCCACGCCGACCACCGGCGCGGCCAGCACCGTGACCCCGGCGGTGAGCGCGGCCGTGCGCAGCGCGAGCCGGGCGGTGCCGGTGGCGCCCCGGCGGGCGCGGTGGGCGGCCACGGCGATCTGCAGGCCGAAGCCGGGCACCGCCGCGATGGCCGCGAGGGCGAGCACGGTGGCCAGCGCGCCCAGCTCGGCGGCGGCCAGCCGGCGGGCCCCCAGCACCGGGACCAGGTAGGCCAGCCCGTTGGTCAGCATGCTCGCGACGGTGACGGCGACGCCCGCCGCGCCCAGCCGCACGGCGCCGGCGTCGGTGCCCGTGGTCCGGGTCATGTCACCCCACACGTCGCGCTGCTGTCCGGCGCGGGCGTGCGCGTCGCGGCCGGCGGAGCGGCCGGAACGGGCCCGACCCCGGGTGACGGTACCGGTGAGTAGGGTCTTGCGTCAGCCCCCTGCCCATCGGGCCGGGAAACGTCTAGTGTGCTGGCCCATGGCGTCGACGCGCGTGACCGCAGCAGCCACCTCCGGGCTGGCGGCGGTCCTTCCCGAACGGTTCGTCGCGGCCGGGATCCGGCGGGTCTATCCCCGGGTCGAGCCGGAACTGGCCCGGCTGGCCGGGTTCGTCCCGCGCGGCGGCACGGCCGTGGACGTGGGCGCCTGGTACGGCCCGTGGACGGCCCGGCTGCTCCGGCGCGCCGACCGGGTGGTCGCGGTGGAGCCCACCCCGCCGCTGGCCCGGCAACTGCGGGCGGCGTTCCCGGCCGTCGAGGTCGTCGAGGCGGCGGTGTCGGACCACGACGGCACGGCGTCGCTCTACCTGCCCGAGGGCGGGGCGATCGTCGGCACCTCGTCGCTGGAGGATCCGCGGCAGGGCGAGCCGGTGGAGGTCCGCCGGATCACGCTCGACTCGCTCGGCCTGACCGACGTGCGCTTCGTGAAGCTGGACATCGAGGGGCACGAGCTGCCGGCGCTGCGGGGGGCGGCCGAGACGATCCGCCGGGACCGGCCGGTGCTGCTCGTCGAGGTGGAGGAGCGCATCCAGCCGGTCGCGCCGCTGCTGGAACTGCTCACCGGCTGGGGCTACCGGGGGTACGTGCTGCCGGGGCGGGACTGGGTGCCGCTCGCCGACTTCGACCTCGGTGGGCACCAGCGCGCGGCGATCGCCCGGGTCGACCAGAGCTTCGCCCGCCGGGTGCTCTGGCCGCGCCCCCGCTACGTCAACTCGGTGCTGTTCCGCCCCGAGTGAGGCCGACGCCCGGAGCCCCGCCCCGGAGCCGTCCCGGCCCCGTGCGGTAGGGCCCGGGTTCGTCGTGGCGTTCGGGACACCGCCGCTAGCCCACGAACCGCAGCAGCCGGTCGGCCTCCTCCTCCAGGGCCGCCCGGTCGGTCGCCCCGAGCGGGCGGAACGGGGTGAGCCGCACCGTGCCGCCGTCGAGGGACCACGTCCCGTGCACCTGGCCGTCCACCAGGAAGGTGGGCCGCACCTGCGCCTGGCCGGGCATCACCCGCCTCCGGTCCTCGTCGCTGATGATCCGGGTCCGGTCGGCGTGGCCGAGCAGGGCGTTGTCGAAGGCGGGCAGCAGCCGCACCGGGGCGGGCGTCTCGGCGTCGGGCAGTTCGGCGTCGGCCAGGTCGAACAGCTCCCTGCCGTCGGGGCCGACGTGGCGGCGCAGTTCGCCACCCATCTCCGCGACGACCTCGCCCAGGCGGGTCAGTCCGCACCAGGCCTGGACGTCCCGCACCCCGGCCGGGCCGAAGCCGGCCAGGTAGCGGCGGATCAGCTCCTTGGCGGTGTCCCTGGCGGTGGCCGCCGTCGCCATCGGCTGTCCCAACCATGCCTCGGCGGGCGTGACCGCAACCGCCGACCGGTTGCCCCAGGAGCCCCACGCGCCGGTGGCCACCCCGTGGACGAGCGGGGTGCGCAGCTCGACCTGCCCGGCCAGGATCCGGCCGTCGCGGCCCGGGTGGCGGTCGGCCAGCCGCCGGGCCAGTTCCTTGCGCGGCAGGGTCCCGCCCGCGAGCAGGCCGAGCCCGTCGGCCACCAGGGACGCCGGGTCCAGGCCGTCGCTGTTGCGGGTGAAGTAGGGCGAGCTGGCCGTGCGGTCGAGCACGGGCTGCAGCAGCGGCCGCAGCCGACGGAAGTCGTCGGCTGCGGCGAGGTGCTGGGTGCTGCGGAGCAGCGCGGAACGTACCACCTGCCGGTCCTCCAGCAGCGCGGTGAGCCCGGACCGCGTGAAGCCCCGGATCCTGCTCCACAGCCCGACGTAGGCCCAGTTGGGCTCCTGTGCCTGCAGCGCGACCAGCCGCCCGATCACCTCCAGCGGGGTGCGATCGGTGCGCCGCAGCAGGAACTGACGCTCCAACAGCGCCCGGTTGAGGGCCCGGTGGGAGAGTGCGGTCACGACAGCCGTACCGAGACGTTGCCCCGGTAGGAACCCCGCAGCAGGGAGAGGAAGGCCTGGGGCACGTCCTCGATTCCGCCCTCGACCACCGTCTGCGGGTAGACGAAGCGGCCCTCGCCGAGCCAGCGGCTGAAGTGCTCGTGCCAGGCCGCGACCTGCTCGGGCGTGTGGTGGCAGGAGAACGGCAGCAACTCGACGCCCCTGGCCTCGGCCGCCGCGCGATCGGGCTGCGGGAAGCGCTGCGCGGCGTCGCCGAGCTGGCTGGACAGTGAGCCGCAGAGGGCGAAGCGCGCTCCGGGCCGGGCCGCCTGCAACGCGCCCTGGTACTGCTCGCCGCCCACCACGTCGAAGAAGACCGAGATGCCCTCGGGCGCGAGCTCCCGCAGCCGGTCGGCCGTGGGGCCGTCGTGGTAGTCGAAGGCGGCGTCGAAACCGAGCTCGTCGACCAGGTAGGCGACCTTCTCCGGGCTGCCGGCGCTGCCGATCACCCGCGCGGCCCCGAGGCACTTGGCGATCTGGCCGGCAAGTGAGCCGACGCCACCCGCCGCGCCGGAGACGAACACGACGTCGCCCGCTCCGACGCGCGCCACCTCGGCCATCCCGTAGTAGGCGGTCGGTCCCTGACCCAGGTGGTAGCTGGGGTCGGCGTAGAGCTCGCGGTCGAGCTTCAGGTACGAGCCGGCCGGGCCGGCCGAGTGCTCGCTCCAGCCGGTCATCGACTGGACCAGGTCGCCCACCTCGAACTCGGGGCTGTCGGACCGCACCACGGTGCCGATGGCGGTCACTCCGACCCGCTGCCCCGGCTGCCAGGCGGGCACCGGGATGGTGCAGTCGGCCCGCATCAGCTCCAGGTAGGTCGCGGCGAGCCCGATCAAGTCGGTGCGTACGACGACCTCGCCGTCCACCTCGGTCTTGGCGACGGTGAAGTGGTCGAGCGTGGGTGCGCCGGTGATCTGGGCGGCCAGCTGGATCTCACGGGTGATCATTCGTTCCTCGTCTCTCCGGGTGGGGCGTTCGAGATCGACTCTAGGGAGGCTTCCGGTCAGTTCCTGACCGGAAGTGGAGGCAGGATGGTCGACATGGCGAACACCAGCTCACGAACCCTCAGGCTGCTCTCGCTGCTGCAGACCCACCGGCACTGGTCGGGGCCGGAACTGGCCGACCGGCTCGGGGTCTCCGAGCGGACGCTGCGCCGCGACGTCGACCGGCTGCGGGAGCTCGGCTACCCGGTCGGCGCGACCCGGGGCACCGACGGCGGCTACCAGCTCGCGCCCGGGGCCGTCCTGCCGCCGCTGCTGCTCGACGACGAGGAGGCGGTGGCCCTCGCGGTGGGCGTCGGCGACGCGGCGCAGAGCGGGATCGCGGGAATGGACGAGGCGTCGCTACGCGCGCTGACCAAGGTGGTGCGGGTCCTGCCGCCCCGGCTGCGGGCCAGGGTGGACGCCCTGCGGGCGATGACCCTCTCCGCCGCCGCGTCCGGCCCGGTCGTCGCGGCGGCGGTGCTCACCGCCGTCGCCCAGGCCTGCCGGGACCAGGAGCGGCTGCGGTTCGGCTACACGGCCAGGGGCGCCGCACCCACCGAACGCGAGGTCGAGCCGCACCGCGTCGTCGCGCTCGGCGGGCGCTGGTACCTGGTGGCCTACGACCTGGGCCGGCACGACTGGCGTAGCTTCCGCCTCGACCGGTTGACCGGCCCGACGGCGACCGGCTCGCGTTTCCGGCCGCGCCTGCTCCCCGCCGAGGACGCCGTGGCCTTCGTCCGGGCGGCGAGCGGGGCGCCGGCCGCGTACACGGTCGAGGTCCTGGTGCACGCGCCCGCCGCCCGGGTGCGGCAGGCGGTCGGTCGCTGGGGCACGATCGAACCGCTCGATGAGGACAGCTGCCGGCTCACCATGACCTCGACCTCCCTCGACTGGCCCACCCAGGCGCTGGGCAACGTGGGCGCCGAGTTCGAGATCCTGGGGCCGGCGGAGTTCACCGCGCACGTGCGGGAGTGGGGCGCCCGCTTCGTCCGGGCCACCCGCGCGACCGCCTGACCCGCCGGCGGTGCCGGCTCAGCGCTGCGGCATGGGGGTGCCGACGACGACCTCGTCGGTGCAGATCGTCACGCCGCGCTCCGGGACGGTCAGCTCGACGGTGTCGCCGCCCCCGGTGAACTCGAAGAAGTACTGGTGCAGGCCCTGCCGGACGGGGATCTCCCGGACGCTGTCGCCGAGGCGGAAGGTGACCGTGGTGTCGGCGGAGCTGAGGTAGCCGATCCGCACCACCCAGAACCAGTCGTCCCGGGGCGCGGTGAGCGGCATCCGTACCGTCCGACCACCGACGAGCTGGTATCCGCAGCCCTCGACGGGGCCGGGCCGGACGGCGGGGCCGTCGACGCGTACCGGGGCGATGCGACCCCGGTCGTCGAAGACGGAGGGTTCCTCCGCACCGGTGACGAAGACCGGGCCGTCCGCCAGGGCCTGGAAGAACTTCGACTGCCGGTTGTAGGGCGCGGAGAGCCCGGGGACCACGTCGCCGGGCAGCGGCAGGTCGAGGAAGACCGTCCCGGGCGGGGCGGCGGCCAGCTCGGAGCGGGCGGTCTCCAGGAAGGCGTGGCCCCGCTTCACCGCCCACTCGTCGCCGTAGCGGGCCGTGCTCCAGGCGGCGCCGAGGCCCCCGGCAATCAGCACGACGACCAGTACGGTGCTCACCGTCTCGCGGTAGCGGGTGAGGAACGCCGGCGGCGGCGGGTCGCCGGCGTCCGGGTCGCCGGGCCGCGGTCCGCCGTCCACCGCCGACCCGGCGGCGGGCGCGGCCAGGCCGAGCAGGGCGACGCCGATGCAGAGCGCGGCCACCACGACCACGTCGCTGACGTACCGGGGCACCGAGCCGGCCACGTCGCTGTAGACCGAGCCGAGCCGGGTCGCGCCCAGCAGCGTGGCCACCAGGGCCAGGTACGCCCCGAGCAGCACCCAGGCCCGCCCGGCGACCCGCCGCATCCGTACGGTCACCACGACCAGGGCGACGAAGACGGCCCAGGACAGCCAGCGGGCCAGCTCCGGCGGGGCGGTCACCGGGGCGCCGTCGCCCGCCGCCATCCACCCCCACGGCCCGCCGAGCAGGCCCGGAACGACTGTCGAGCTGAGCAGCTGCCACAGGAACGACAGCACCTCGCCCAGCGAGTCCGGCCTGCGCAGGGAGGACTCCGAGCGGGTCAGATAGAGCCCGGCGAAGGCCAGCGAGACGCCGGTGAGCACCGCCCACGACGGCCAGTAGCGGCGCACCGTCTCCCACACCGCCGGCACCGGCGGACCGCCGACGAGCAGGCACGCGGTGAGCAGGAAGACCAGCGGCACCACCAGCAGGGCCTTCTCGAAGAAGAGCAGCCCGAGCACCACCGCCAGGGCCAGGCTGACCAGGTGCCGGCGGCGGCCGGTGCGGGCGTAGCGCAGCTGGGCGCCGACCGCGAGCACCATGGCGAGCTGCATCGGCACCATGTTGACGCCCACCGCCCACCAGGTGCCCGCCTCCAGGGTGAGCGGGCTGAACAGGAAGACCGCGAGCGGCACCAGCAGCGCCAGGCCCGGCCGGACCAGCGTGCGGAGCAGCCGGAAGAAGGCCACCGCCAGCACCGCCTGGCCGGCGGTCATCAGCAGCACGTACGGCCAGTAGGCGAGACCGACCACGCGGGTGACCAGCCAGGTGATCAGCAGGGCCGCCGGCATGAAGTGGTTGTTGTAGAGGGTCAGCAGGAAGCCCGGCGTGAGGTCGGCCTCCGCCGCCCGGGAGATCAGCACCCAGTCGTCGACCGCGAGGTGCCCCCGGGACGCGACCTGCGCCCGCCAGGCCAGGCTGAACACGATCATCGCGATGCCGATCGCGCGTACCGGGTCCGCGCGCACCCAGTCGCCGAACAGCCCGCTCTCGTCGCGGCGGGCGGTCACCTCGGACTCGGTCAATGCCATGGCGGGAAGACTGCCACATCCCGGGCCGCGCGGTCCCGTCCGGTCAGCGGATTTCCCGGGGGTCGAACGGGCCCGCGTACAGTGGCCGCCACCAGCGCGGCGGTCGCCGCGCCCGGCAGTGGTGAGGTCCAGGGGATGCGCGAACGGCTGGTGCCGCACGGCGTGGCCGCCGCCGTGACGGCGGTGGTGCTCGCCCCGCTGGCCCTGCCCGGGTACGTGCTCCGCTACGACATGGTCTTCGTGCCCCGGCAGGCGTTGAGCTGGGAGGCGATCGCCCCGGCCTCGGCGCTGCCCCGGGCCGTCCCGCAGGACGCGGTGGTGGCGCTGGCCAGCCAGGTGGTGCCCGGCTGGCTGCTGCAACGGCTGGTGCTGGCCGCGATCGTGTACCTCGCCGCGCTGGGCGCCGCCCGGCTGGTGCCGGCCGACCGGGTCGCGGTCCGCGCGGTGGCCGCTGTCGGGTACGCCTGGACGCCGTACCTGGCCGAGCGGCTGCTCATCGGGCAGTGGGGGCTGCTGGTCGCGTACGCCGCGCTGCCCTGGCTGGTGCGGGCGGCGCTCGACGTGCGGGCGGGCCGGGGCGGGCTGCCCCGGCTGCTGCTCGCGGCGGCGGCGTCCGCGATCACGCCGACCGGCGGGGTGCTCGCCCTGGTCGCGGTTGCGGTGCTGCTGCCCGGGCGGTATCCGGCGGCGCTGCGGTCGACGTCGCTGGGGGTGGGGCTGACGGTGCTGCTCAACGCGCCGTGGCTGGTGGCGGGCCTCGCCAGCGACGGCGCCGGGCGGTCCGACCCGGCCGGGGTGGCGGCGTTCGCCGCGCGCGCGGAGAACTGGGCCGGTCCGCTGGCGGCGCTGGCGGGCACGGGCGGCATCTGGAACGGGCAGACCACCCCGGCGTCGCGGGGCGTCGTGCTGGTCCCGCTGGCGACCGCGCTGCTGCTGGCCGTCGCCGGGTACGGACTCCCGCTGCTGCGCCGGCGCTGGCCGCCGTCGGTCGCCAACCGGTTCGGCCTGCTCGCCGCCGCCTCGTGGCTGGCCGCGGCGCTCGGCGTGCTGCCCGGCGGCGCGGGCCTGCTGGGCTGGCTGGTCGCCACCGTGCCCGGCGCCGGCCTGGTGCGGGACGGCCAGAAGCTGCTGGTGCCGTACGCGCTGGCGCTGGCGGTGGCCGGCGCGCTCGGGGCGGAACGCCTCGCGGACCGGCTGGCGGCCCGCTTCGACGCGGCGACCGCTCGGGTGCTGCTGGTCGGCGCGGCGCTGCTGCCGGTGGCGCTCCTGCCCGACCTGGCCTTCGGCGGGGCCGGCCGGCTGCGGCCGGTGACCTGGCCGGCGGACTGGGCGACGGCGGCGCGGCTGACCGCCGAGCGGCCGGGCGAGGTGATCTCGCTGCCGTTCCAGGAGTACCAGAGCCATCCGTGGAACCACGGCCAGGTGGTCATCGACCCGGCGCCCCGGTACCTCGCCGTGCCGGTGCTGATCGACGACACGCTCCGGGTGGGCGGGGTCGCGGTGGCCGGCGAGGATCCGCGCGCCGGGCGGGTGCGGGACGTGCTCGCCGCCGGTGCGCCGCTGTCGACGACCGGGGCCCGGTGGGTGCTGGTGCAGCGGGCCGCCGGCCCGGCCCCGGCTCCGGCCGCGCTGGCCGGTCTGCGGGCCGTCCACGCGGGACCCGAGTTGACGCTCTACGAGAACCCGGACTGGTCGCCGCCGGCCCCGCCGGCCGGGCCCGGCCCGGTGGGACTGGCCCACGTGTTGGCCGGAACGGTGGTGATGGGGATCGTTTTTTCGGCCACTGCGCGGGTAGGCTACCGCGTGGTAGCGTCCCGGCACGCGAGTCCCGCGGAAGGAGAAGGTGGATGAGGAACCTGCCCGCGTTCGTCGCCGTCGGAGTACTCGGGGTCGTGCTCGGCCTGCTCGGGAGCGTCGGACTGGCGAATGCGCTCAGCCCGTCCGCCAAGGAGGCCGCCAACTCGAAGGTGAGTGAGCAGGGGACCGAGGCTCCGCTGTACGGCACGCGCTGAACCACGACGACGAAGGGCGCCCGCGACGCGGGCGCCCTTCGTGCTGTCTCCGGCTCAGGGCCGGGCGGCCACCTGCGCCACCAGGCGGGCGAAGCGCGCGCCCGTCGCCGCCCAGGTGAAGCGGGCCGCGTGGAGCAGCGCCGCCTCGCCCATCGCCTTGCGCCGCACGTCGTCGGCGAGCAGCTCGCGGACCCGGGCGGTGAACTCCTCCTCGTCGTCGACGAGCAGGCCCGTCTCGGCGTCGACCATCGCCTCGGCGACGCCGCCGGCGTAGCGGAACGCCACGGTGGGGGTGCTGCGGGCGGCGGCCTCCACGATGGTCAGCCCCCAGCCCTCCTTGAGTGACGGGGTGAGCGCGACCCACGCCGAGGAGAGCGCGGCGTGCTTCTCCTCCTCGCTGACGAAACCCGCGAAGCGGACGCGGCCGGCGATGCCGAGCGATTCGCTCATCTCCCGCAGCGGCTGCTCCCACCAGCCCTGGCCGGCCACCACGAGCTCCAGGTCGGGCAGATCGCCGACCAGCTCCGCCACCGTACGAAGCGCGATCTCCACCCGCTTGTGCGGCACCAGCCGGCCGAGCACCAGCAGCGACGGATGCGGCGTACGGGGCAGCGGCGGGCCGGTCACCGGCGGCGTCCCGTTGGGCACCACGTCGATCCGCTCCGCGTCCACGCCGAGGGCGGCCAGCTCCGCCCGGCTCGCCTCCGACACCGTCACGTAGCGGCAGCGGCGGTAGAGCCGCACCGCCAGCCACGACTCGATCCACCAGCCCAGCCGGGCCATCAACGGGCCGAAGACCACCGGCCACTGCTCCCGGTGCACGTGGTGGACCAGGGCGAGCACCGGGCGGCCCGCGTAGAGCGGGGCGAAGAACGGCACCCCGTTGCAGACGTCGACGACGAGGTCCGGCCGGCCGAGGCCCCGCCGGCCCAGCGGTCCGAATCCGAGCCGGCCGGCCAGGCAGGTCAGGGCCGCCCGGGCGTAGACCGTCATCCGGGAGCCGCGGCGCAGCACGCGTACGCCCGTGGGTGTGGTCTCGGCCGGGCCGGCGTTGCCGTGCGCGGCGCAGAACAGCGTGGCCCGGTGGCCCGCGGCGACGAGTTCGGCGGCGATGCGCTCGACGTAGACCTCGGAGCCGCCGCCCTCCGGGTTCGTGGTGTCGCGCCAGTTGAAGAACAGTACGTGGCGCGAGGGGGTGTCGGAGTTGTCCACGCTACTCCTACCGGCGAGTAATGAAGCGGATTCGCGCCACCCTAGGGCGACGTGGGTCACATCCGCAATGGGTCGCCGCGTCGGCGGCGGTTCGGTCACGGCCGGTCGCCAGGGGTTTGCCGGCGGCGGAAAAGCTTGGCAGGGTGTGCAGCGCGACCGCGTACGGTAGCCGGCGTCGCCCGGCGCGACGCGGTGCCTACCTGCTGCCGGACACCCCCGATCCGGCGATGACGAGGAGGTGACGGGCGTGCTGCGTGACGCTTCCGCGGTGCGGCGCCTCTTCCGGCGGTCGCCGGTGGTGCTGCTCAGTGCGGCGCTCGCGCTGCTGCTGGCCGGGTGGGCCGCGGTGGCGTACGTGCGGTCCGACCGCGACGCCTCGGGATGCCAGGAGCGGGTCCGGCTGCGGGTCGCCGCCGCCCCGGTGGTCGCGCCGGCCCTGGACCGGATCGTCCGGGCCAGCTTCGCCACCCGGCCGTGCGTGTCGGTCGCGGTCGAGGCCCGGGAGTCCACCGCCGTCGCCGCGGAACTGGCCAGGGGTGTCGACGTCGCCGACGCCTGGGTGCCGGAGTCCACGTTCTGGCTGCGCCGGGCCCGCGACGCCGGCGCGTTCGAGGTGCCGTCCCAGGGCACGTCGGTGGCGAGCACGCCGGTCGTGCTCGCGGTGACCGAACCGGTGGCCCGCCGGCTGGGCTGGCCGGCGAAGCCGCTGACCTGGCGGTCCCTGATCGGCCCCACGGCGCGCTCGGTCTCGGTGGGGCTGCCCGACCCCGCCGCCGATCCGGCCGGCGTCGGGGCGGTGCTCGGGGTGCGCGGCCTGGCCGCGGGGGAACGGGACCCCGCCGCGTCGGCCGCCGCGGTGCTGCGCCGGCTCGCGAACCGGACGTTCACCCCCGGCCCCGGCGGGGCCCTGCCGGCCGGGTCGGGCCTGCCGCGCAAGGCCGACGCCGTGGCGGTCAGCGAGCAGACCGTGCTCGGCTACAACGCGCTGGCCACCGGCGACAAGCTGGTCGCGGCGTACCCGGAGGTCGCCGTCCCCGCGCTGGACCTGCCGTACGCGGTGCTGCCCGCCGCCCGCGGCCCGGTCCGCGACGCCGCCACCCACCTCCTCACCAGCCTGCTCGCCGTCGAGGCCCGGGACACGCTGACCAGGTACGGCTTCCGCACCACGGCCGGGTTCCCGCCGGCGGTGCCCCGGGACGGCCGGCTGTCGCCGGAGGTACGCGAGCCGGCCCCGCTGCCCGCCGACGAGGCCGTCACCGACGCGCTGACCGGCTGGAGCGGCGTTCAGCGCAGCGCCCGCATCCTCACCGTGCTGGACATCTCCGGCTCGATGGCGGCGCAGGTGCCCGGCTCGGACGAGACCCGGCTCGGGGCCACGCTCAAGGCGGCCCGGGAGGGCTCCGGCCTGCTGCTCGACAACACCGAACTCGGGGTGTGGGTCTTCTCCACGAAGGTCGACGGCGACCGGGACCACCGGGAGGTCCTGCCCGTCGGCCCGTTGGCCACGCAGCGGGAGCGGTTGGCCGAGGAGCTGGCCGCCGTCCGGGTGAAGCCCCAGGGCGGCACCGGGCTCTACGACACGACGCTGGCCGCGTACCAGAACGGCCGTCGGCACTGGACGCCCGGGCGGATCAACCTGGTGCTGATCATGACCGACGGGCGGAACGAGGACGGCGACAGCATCGGCCGGTCCCGGCTGCTGGCCGAGCTGGCCGAGTTGCAGGACCCGCGCCGGCCGCTGCCGATCGTCTTCATCGGGCTCGGCAAGGACGTCGACCCGGACGAGCTGAAGATGATCACCAAGGTCACCGGCGGGCAGGTGTTCCGCACCGAGCAGCCCAGCGGCATCCGGCAGATCTTCTTCTCCGCGCTCGCCGACCTGAGCTGCCTGCCCCCGGAGTGCCGGCGGTGACGCCGGTGCGCCGGTTCGCGCGCGCGGTCCGCGAGGCGCCCGGCACGGTCCTGTCGCTGCTGCTGCTCACGGCGATCGCGTTCCTCCAGCGGCCCGGGCAGGTCACCTTCGACACCAAGCTCGACCTCGCGGCGAACCCGGTGCACTTCATGGCCCGGTCGCTGCACCTGTGGAACCCCGAGGCCACCTCGGGCGAGCTGCAGAACCAGGCGTACGGCTACCTGTTCCCGATGGGGCCGTTCTTCGCCGGGGGCCAGCTGCTGGGCGTACCGCCGTGGATCACCCAGCGGGTGTGGACCGCGCTGCTGCTCGCCGCCGCGTTCTACGGCCTGCTGCGGCTGGCCCGGGCGCTGGGCATCGGCACGGAGCCGACCCGGTACGCCGCCGCCCTCGCCTACGCGTTGGCCCCCCGGATGCTCACCGAGATCGGGGCGCTCTCCTCCGAGACGCTCTCCGCCGCGATGCTGCCCTGGGTGCTGCTGCCGCTGGTCCTGGTGCGCCGCATCGGGTCGCCGAGAAGGGCCGCCGCGCTCTCCGCGCTGGCCGTGCTCGGGATGGGCGGGATCAACGCGGCGGTGGTGCTGCTCGCCCTGCTGCTGCCCGGGGTCTGGCTGCTCACCCGCCGCTGGGACCGGGAGCACCGGCGGCTGGTGGGCTGGTGGTGCCTCTGCGTCGTCGGGGTCTGCCTCTGGTGGATCGTGCCGCTGCTGCTGCTCGGCGAGTACAGCCTGCCGTTCCTCGACTACATCGAGTCGTCCACCACCACGACGGCCGTGGCCTCGCTCTTCCAGGCCGTGCGCGGCACCAACCAGTGGGTCGCGTACATCGTGCAGGGCGACCCGTGGTGGCCGGCGGGCTGGCTGCTGATCGACAACCCGGTGCTGATGACGCTCACCGCCGTGGTGGCGCTGGTCGGCCTGGCCGGGCTGGCCGGCAACCTGCTGCCCGAGCGCCGCTTCCTGGTGCTGGGCTTCCTCACCGGGCTGACCCTGCTCACCATCGGCTACGTCGGCAGCCTGGACAGCCCGATCTCCGTGACGGTGCGGGACCTGCTGGACGGCCCGCTGGCGCCGTTCCGCAACGTGCACAAGCTGGATCCGGTGCTGCGGCTGCCGCTGATGCTCGGCTTCGCGCACGGCGTCGACGCGTGGATCACCCGGCTGCACCGGGCCGGCGCCCGGCGCCGCCCGGGCCTCCGGCTGCGCCCGCTGCTGCTGGTGCCGGTGCTGCTGCTGGTGCTGGGGGCCGCCGCACCGGCCTGGCTGGGCCAGTTGCGGCCCGGGCCGGGCTGGTCGGACCTGCCGCCGCACTGGCGGGCGGCGGCGACCTGGCTGGCGGACCGGGACGCGTTCGCCCGGACCCTGATGGTGCCGGGCTCCGGCTTCGGCCAGTACGAGTGGGGGCGCTCCGTCGACGAGCCGCTCCAGGCCCTGGCCGGGGCGCCCTGGGCGGTGCGCCACCAGGTCCCGCTGGGCTCGGCCGGCAACACCCGGATGATGGACACCGTCGAGTCGGTCCTGGCCCACGGCCGGGGTTCGGCCGGCCTCGCCGACTTCCTGGCCCGCTCCGGGTTCCGGCACCTGCTGCTGCGCAACGACATCGACCGTACGCAGGTGGACGCGCCGCCGGTGGCGGCGCTGCGCCGGGCGCTCGCCGGGTCGCCGGGGATCACGCGGGTGGCGACCTTCGGCAGCACCACCACCTTCGGCCGTACGCCGGGCAGCCCCGTCGACGACGACGCCGGTCCGCTGCCGGCGGTCGAGGTGTACGAGGTGCGGCGGTCCGTACCGGCCGCCTCTGCGGTGCTCACCGCCGACGTGCCGACGGTCAGCGGCGGGCCGGAGTCGCTGCTGCCGTTGCTGGAGCAGGGGCTGGTGGAGCGGGACCGGCCGGTGGTGCTGGCCGGCGACCGGGCCGGCTTCCGCGACGGCGGCGACGACGAGTCGTGGATCGTGACCGACGGGCTGCGCCGCCGGGAGCGCGACATCGGCCGGGTCCGCGACAACCTCAGCCAGACGTTGACCGCGGCCGAGGCGAGCCGGCAGGGCCGCGTCGCCCTGGACCTGCTGCCGTTCCCCGGCGACCAGCACCAGACGGTCGCCACCTACCAGGGCGTACGCGAGGTCACCGCCTCCAGCGCGCTCAGCTTCGTCGACAGCTTCGCCCCCGCCGACCCGTCGCACCTGCCCTTCGCCGCGATCGACGGCGACGAGCGTACGGCCTGGCACTCGGCGCCCCTGGCCGGGCCCGTCGGCCAGTGGCTCCAGGTCGACCTGGACACGCCCCGCGAGGTGTCGAGCGTGCGGCTCGCCTTCGTCGACGACCTCGGGGTGGGGTGGCCGGTGACGCGGTTCCGGGTCACCACGGACCGCGGCTCGGTCGACCACGAGGTCGCCCGCACGCTGGGCGCGCACCCCTACTACACGCTGCCGGGCTCCACCAGCCGGGTGCGGATCACGGTGCTGGCGGTGGCCGGCGGGCGCCTCGACGGCGGAGTCGGGATCAGCCGGCTCGACATCGACGGCACCGATCCGCGCCGGGCGCTGCGCGTCCCCGCCGACACGCCGACCGGCTTCGCCGGCCCGGTCGCCTGGTCGTTCAGCCGGGGGCCCGCCGACCGGCCCGCCTGCTTCCCGGTCGCCGCCGGCTCCGGGTCGGACGCCGCGCCGGCCACCGGCTCCGGCCTGCGGCCCGCCGGGACGGTGATCCGGTGCGACCGGTTCCTGGCCCGGGTCGGCGAGGAACCGCTCGGGGTGGACCGGGTGTTCCAGAGCGAGGCCGCGGGCACGTTCCGGCTGGCCCTCACCGCCGTGCCCCGACCGGGCGGGCAGTGGTCGCTGTCCGGCGTGCCGGTCCGGGCCGCCGCCTCGTCCTACCTGGCCGGTGACCCGGCCGTGGCCGCGTTCGCGGCGGTCGACGGCGATCCGGGGACGGCCTGGCTCGCCGACGCCGGCGACCTGCGGCCCACCCTGCGGCTGAACTGGTCGCAGCCGCGCCGGATCGCCGAGCTGCGGCTGCGTCCCGCGGAGCTGCCGGTCGGCTCGTTGCCGCGTTCGGTCGAGGTCCGTACGCCGGGCGCCAGCCGGGTGCTGCCGGTCGGCGCGGACGGCGTGGTCCGCTTCCCGGCGGTCCGGACGGACCGGATCGAGATCGTGGTGCGGGAGTCCGACGAGCGGGTGGCCGACCGGCGGGGCAACGGGTGGACGGCGACGGCCGGCATCGCCGAGGTGGAGATCCCGGGGCTGACGGACCTGCTCCGGCCGATCGCCGGCGCGACGCGCGTGGTCGAGCGGTGCGGCTCCGGGCCCGTCGTCGAGCTGGACGGGCTCCGCTACGACACGTCCGTCGCCGGCACCCTCGCCGACCTGCTCACCGGTCGACCGCTGCCGGTCACCGTCTGCGGCGCCACCGGCGCCGAGGTGGACCTGAAGGCCGGCGGGCACCGCCTGGCGACGTCGCCGTCGGCCGGCTTCGTCGTGCAGGACGCCGCCCTGCGCCCGGAGGCTGCGGCCGCGCCCCGGCACCGCGAGGTGAGCGTGCTCGACTGGAACCCGACGGACCGCCGGGTGCGGGTCGCCGCCGGCGACGAGGCGCTGCTGGTGGTGCCGGAGAACGCGAACGCCGGCTGGCGGGCGACCCTGGACGGTCGCTCCCTGGCGGCCACCCGGGTCGACGGGTGGCAGCAGGCGTGGGTGCTGCCCGCCGGTGCGGCCGGCGAGGTCCGGCTGACGTTCGCGCCGGACCGGACGTACCGGGGCGGGCTGGCGGCCGGGGCGGTGACGGCGCTCGGGGTGCTGCTGCTGGCGCTGCTGCCGGTGCGCCGGCGCGCGGTGTCCGGCGCGGTGCCGGCCGCGCGCGGCGGGACCCCGGCCGAGGGACCCGCCTGGGTCGCCGGCGTGCTGCTGGTGGTGCTGCTCGCCGCGCTGGGCGGGGTGCTGCCGGTCGCGATCGTGCTGGCCGCGATGTTGCTGCGGCAGTTCGCCCGCCGGGCGCTCCCGGTGGTGGTGTTCGGCGCGCTCACCGTCGCCACGGTGACGGCGGTGACCGGCCGGCTCCAGGGCCACGGCCAGGACTGGGCGTACGGCCCGTGGGCGCAGGGCGCGATGCTCGTCGCCGTCGCGGCGGTAGTCGCCGCGGTGCTCCCGGCCCCCGGCACCCCGCCGCCCCCGGCCGCCGCTGGTGGCCCGGGCGTCGCCGCCGGTGGACCGGGCGACACCGCCGCCGGGCCGGGCGACACCGCTGCTGACCCGGGCGCCGCCGCTCCTGGGCCGGGCGCCGCCGGGCTGGTCGGCGGTGACGGCGCCCCTGCGGCGAGGCCGGACGCGGAGGCGGGGGCCGCCCGCGCGACGGATGCGCGAGACGTGACGCCGGGCCCGGACGCCGGGCGGCCGGCCGGGGCCACGGATCGGGACGACGACGGGACGGTGGCGCGATGAGCGCAGCATTCGAGGAGGCCGGCGGGCCGGCGGCCCGCCGCGGGTTCGCCACGTTCGGCCGGTCGGTGGCCCTGTTCCGGGCCTTCCTGGTCGAGCAGACGGACCCGGACCACTTCTACGGGCTGCTGGCCGACGACTCCGTCCGCCAGGTCGCGGGCTACACGCCGCTCGCCGGGCGGACCGTGCTCGACGTGGGCGGCGGCCCGGGCTACTTCGCGGCGGCCTTCCGCGCCGCCGGGGCGCACTACGTGGGGCTGGATCCCGACGTGGGCGACTTCTCGGCGGCCGGGGACTCCGTCGCCGGCATGCTCCGCGGCAGCGGCACCGCCCTGCCGGTCCGCTCCGGCGCCGTGGACGTGGCGTTCTCGTCCAACGTGCTGGAGCACGTCTCGGAGCCGGCCCGGATGCTCGACGAGATGGTCCGGGTGACGCGCCCCGGCGGCGTGCTCTTCGTGTCCTTCACGCCCTGGTTCTCGCCGTGGGGCGGGCACGAGACCGCGCCGTGGCACTACCTCGGCGGCGACCGGGCCCGGCGGCGCTACCAGCGCCGCAACGGCCGCCCCCCGAAGAACCGGTTCCGGGAGACGCTCTTCCCGACCTCGATCGCCGACACGCTGCGCTGGGCCAGGGGCAACGGCGACGTCGAGGTGCTGGACGCCCTGCCGCGTTACCACCCGTGGTGGGGGCGGTGGGTCATCCGGCTCCCCGGCATCCGGGAAGTGGCGGCCTGGAACTTTCTGCTCGTCCTGCGCCGGACGGGGACGCGATCGGCCGGCGCGGCGGAAAAAACAGAGCTGACCGGGGGGTCGCGGTGCTAAGTGACTAGGTAGTAACCTCGCGGCCATCCCTCATCGACAGCGGCGAAACTCAACTCCTCCGGGGAGGAAGAAGATGAAGCACCGCGCCATAGGTGCCGTGCTGTTTGGCGGCGGCGTACTGCTCCTGGCGCTGGCCGCCGGGCTCGTGCTCGTGGTCAGGCCCGCGGTGGCGAAGCTGCCCTACGATCTGGAGGCGTCGACCTCGGTCGCCGAGGCGAAGGGTGCGACCTTCCTCCAGATCACCAACGGCAACATCGCGATCAACCGCGCCGACCTGAAGTCGACCATTCGCGTCTCGCCCGACGCGAAGACGACCGGCGACCTCTCCGGCGACCTCGACGGCAAGGCCGTGGTCTGGCAGGTCGGCCAGACCGTCGAGCGGACGGACACCAAGGAGCTGGTCAGCGCGTACGGGCTGGCGCTGGCGCTCGACCGGGTCTCCGGCGCCGCCGTCGAGTGGAACGACCAGTACCTCGACGACACCGGCACGCGGGAGAAGGTGCAGTTCTCCGGCCAGATGTACAAGTTCCCGTTCGGCGCGGAGAAGAAGACCTACCAGATCTACGACCGTGACGTGCGTGGCGTCCGGCCGGCCGAGTTCAAGGGCACCGAGGTCATCAAGGGCATCGAGTCCTACCGCTACGAGCAGGTGATCACCGAGGAGCAGCAGCAGCTGCCGGAGGAGCGGGTGAAGCTGCTGCTCGGCGCGCTGGCGCCGGGCGCGAGCACCGGCAAGGTCCTCTACAGCAACACCCGGACCATCTGGATCGACCCGGTGACCGGCGTGTTCCTCAAGGTGCGCGAGATGCAGCGCAAGACCCTGGTGCCGGACGTCGGGGCGCCGACGACGCTGCTGGACGCGGACTTCTCGTACAACGAGGAGACCATCACCGCCTCCGCGAAGCGGGCCGAGGACAACCGGCAGAAGCTGAGCCTCGTCGGGGTGTACGTCCCGATCGGGCTGGCGCTGCTCGGTCTGGTGCTCGCCGCGGCCGGCCTGCTGGTGGCCCGGCGGGGTGCCGCCGCGTCGGCGGGCGAGGCGCGGCACCGGGCGGACGCGGACCCGACGCCGACCCGGACCGACCAGCCGGCGGCGTACGACACCGCCGAGCAGCCAACGGTCGCCAACCCGGCGGTGCCGGGCCAGCGCCCGGCGTCGGGCGAGGTGGAGCGGCGCTGACCGCACGCTGATCGCGAGCGAAGGGGTGGACCGGGCCGGTCCACCCCTTCGTCGTTCCGCCGGCCCGGCCGCTTCGTTATTCAATCGTGACTCATCGATGGCTTGGTTGCCGAGGGTGACGACACCTGGCGTCAACCGTCCACTTTTGCGGGCTTCGTCGGCCGGCCCCCGGCCCGCCTTCGTCTACCGTCCGTCACGGCGTCGGCCCGCCGGCCGCCTCGGGTGTTACCGGCTGGTAATCGGGGCCTTGTGGGGCGCGCGGCAGAGGAGCAGCATCAGCGGCACATTCGTTACCTGCCGGTAACAGGAGACGAGGCCCGGGTCGGGTCCTCCCGTCCGCCGACCGGCCGCCGCGCGACATCCCCGAGGAGGAACCCGTGCAGGATCGGCTCGACAACCCGGGTCGTACCCGGTGGCGGCGCTTCGCCGCGATGCTGGTGCCCGCGACCGCCGTCGCCGGCGGGATCGTCTTCGGCATGGCCAACGGCGCCATCGCCGCCTCGTTCGCCGTGTCGGGCCAGACCTTCAAGGTCTCCGCGTCCGAGCTGCGCGGCACCGGCTTCGTCCAGTACGGCGGCATCGCCGAGGAGGCCGACGGCAGGAAGCACCCCGTGGCGGTCTCCGGCATCCGCAACGCCAAGCTCTACGACCTCTGCCAGTCCGTCAGGGTCCCCGGCGCGCCGGTGGTGCTCACCATCAACGCCGGCGGCGGAGGCAAGCCCGCCACCGCAGCCGGCCTCATGATCGACATGGACTCGCTCCAGGGCGACGCCACGTTCAAGGACATCAACATCGGCCAGGACGCCGCGACGCTGACCGGCGGCCCGGCCGGCGCGAAGGGCGACGCGAAGGCGTTCGGTCAGCAGGCCGACACGGTGGTCATCAAGGACCTGCGGCAGGTGGCCCGCTCCACCCACGCCGGCACGTTCAACCTGACCGGCCTGACGATGAAGGTCAACGTCGGCGCCGACGCCAAGGAATGCTTCTGACCTGATCCCGGGGCCCGCGGGGCGTACGCGCCGTGGGTCCCGTCCCTGCCCCCCCAGCCCCGGCAGGAGGCGTACGTGACGACCGTCGACCCGCAACCCGTCCGGCGCGGCCGGTTCCGCGACGCGTGGCACGGGTTCCGCCGCTGGCGGCGGTCGCGACCGTTCTGGGGCGGCCTGCTGACCGTGCTGGCCGGTCTGGAGATCTTCGGCACCACCCAGATGTCGCTGGGCGGCCTCACCTTCCAGATGGGGCCGACCGGCTTCCTCTCCTGGCTGATCCCCACCGTCCTGGTGGCCTGCGGGCTGCTGATGTGGTCCAGCCCCCAGCAGCGGAGCTTCTACGCCGTCGTCGCCTCGGTGACCGCGCTGTTCTCCCTGATCGGGGTCAACCTGGGCGGCTTCCTCGTCGGGCTGCTGCTCGGCATGGTCGGCAGCGCCCTCGGCTTCGCCTGGACGCCGGATCCCCAACCCGCGCCGTCCGGTGGGCGGCGGCCGCCGGCGGGTGACCCGCGAGGGAACGACGAGGGCGCGGACGCGCCCCCGCCGGCCGGGCCGGTCGGTGACCCGCGAGGAAGCGACGAGGGCGCGGACGCGCCCCCGCCGGCCGAGCCGGTCGGCGACCCGCGAGGGAACGACGAGGGCGCGGACGCGCCCCCGCCGACCGGGCCGGTCGGTGACCTACGGGGGAGCGACGAGGGCGCCGACGCGCCCCCGCCGGCCGGTGCCGAGGCGGCGACGGTGGCGTACGACGGCCCAACCGGGGCGGCGCGGCACGCCAGGCCCGAGGCCGCGCCGCCGCCCGCGCCCCGCCGACACGACCCGCGGGCGTACGCGGTGCTCCCGGCGCTGCTCGCCCTCTCCGCCGCCGTGGTCCTCGCCGTGCCCGGTCGCGCGCCGGCGCACGCCGCCCCGCCGCCGGCTCCCGGCTGCCCGGCCCGGCCCGCGCCCACCGGCGCGGCGAGCCCGGCGCCGACCCTGACCACCCCGGGCCCGTCCCCCTCGTCGGGGGCCGACGGTGACCGGGGCGGCAACATCGTCACCGACATCCTGGAGGGCATCGGGGACCTGCTGGGCGGGGGCCGCCGGGACGACGACGAGGAGAAGGCGGGCCCGACGCCGTCGGCCGCGCCGAGCGCCGGCCCCTCGGCCACCCGCCGGCCCACCAGCGGCCCCGCCTGCGGCCCGGCCCGGCCGAAGCCGAGCCGCCCGGCGGCGGTGGAGCCGGGCCGGCCGCTGCCGCGGATCGCCGCCGAGCCGGGGCAGCCCCCGGTGTCGGCCGTTCCGTCGAAGCTGACCGGCTCGAAGGTGACGATGGTCGGGCTGCGGTTCGAGGGCATCGTGGACCTGCCCACCGCCGACGGCACCGTGAAGGTCCTGAAGTTCGGCATGGACGAGGCGGTCACGGAGGACTTCCTGCTCCGCACGCCCGGCCCGGCGGGCCGGACGATGCGCTTCGCCACCGGCCGGTTGACCGTACGCGGGAACGTCGCCTTCTATGCCACCCGCTTCGTCGGTCGGCTGCTCGGCATCAAGATCACGCTCACTCCCGACCTGCCGCTCCCCGACGGGCTGCCGATCACCTCGCCGATCCCGATCAGCTTCACCGACCCGGCCATGGACCTGGCCTTCGTCAGCAGCGACACGCTGACCGCCCGGCCGAGGCTGAGGCTGACCCTCGACTGAGCTCGCCCCGCCCGAGACCAGGTGCGGGGCCGGTGTCCCTCCGGCCCCGCACCGCCTCGCTCAGAGTCGGGCGAGCGCCTTGCGCAGCGGGTCGAGCCCGAGCGAGCCCAGGTCGAGCGCCTGGCGGTGGAACTCCTTGAGGTCGAAGTCGGCGCCCTTGCGGGCCTTCGCCTCGTCGCGGGCCTGGAACCAGATCCGCTCGCCCACCTTGTAGGAGGGGGCCTGCCCCGGCCAGCCGAGGTAGCGGTTCAGCTCGAAGCGCAGGTTCTCGTCGGGCACCCGGCAGTGCGCCCGCATGAACTCCCAGCCCAGCTCCGGCGTCCAGCGCTCGCCCGGGTGGAAGCCGAACGGGTTGTCCTTCGGGATCTCCAGCTCCAGGTGCATGCCGATGTCGACGATCACCCGGGCGGCGCGGAACGCCTGCCCGTCCAGCATGCCGAGCTTGTCGCCGGGATCGTCGAGGTAGCCCAGCTCGTCCATCAGCCGCTCCGAGTACAGCGCCCAGCCCTCGCCGTGCCCGGAGACCCAGCAGAGCAGGCGCTGCCAGCGGTTGAGCAGCTCGGCCCGGACGGCGGTCTGGGCGACCTGGAGGTGGTGGCCCGGCACGCCCTCGTGGTAGACGGTGGTCACCTCGCGCCAGGTGGAGAAGTCGGTGACGCCCTGCGGCACCGCCCACCACATCCGCCCCGGGCGGGAGAAGTCCTCGCTCGGGCCGGTGTAGTAGATGGCGCCGTCGCTGGTCGGGGCGAGGCAGCACTCGATCCGGCGCACCTGCTCCGGGATGTCGAAGTGGGTGCCGTGCAGGTCGCTGATCGCCTTGTCGGCGAGCGCCTGCATCCAGTCCCGGAACGCCTCCTTGCCCTGGATGGTGCGGGCCGGGTCGGCGTCGAGCGCCGCGACCGCCTCGTCGATGGTCGCGCCGGGGCCGACGATCCGGGCGGCCACCGCCCGCATGTCGGCCTCCAGCCGGGCCAGCTCCTCGAAGCCCCAGGCGTACGTCTCGTCGAGGTCGACCCTGGCGCCGAGGAAGTACTGCGAGGCCAGCTCGTAGCGTTCGCGGCCGGCGGCCTGCTTCTCCCGGCCCAGCGGGGCCAGCTCGGTGCGGAGGAACTGCCCGAACTCGGCGGTCGCCGCGGTCGCCGCCGCCGCGCCCCGCCGCAGCTCCGCGCCGAGGGTGCCGTCGGCGTTCAGCCGCTCGGCCAGCCCGTGGAAGAAGTTGTCGCCGTTCGGGTCGGTCCAGATGTCGCACTGCTTGGCCACCTCGACCAGCTGCACCCGGGAGCTGACGTGACCGGCGGCGGCCGACTCGCGCAGCGTCGCCTTGTAGCCCTCCAGCACGCCCGCGAAACCGTTGAGGCGGGCGGCGATGTTGGCCCGGGCGTCGTCGCCCTCGGTCGGCATCAGGTCGAACACCATGCGCACCTCGTGCAGGCCGCTGGCGATCACGTTGACCTCGCTGGCCGTCTCGCCGGCGTCGTGGCGGGCGAGGTCCAGGCCCAGCCGTTCCTGCATCGCGTCCTTGGCGATCCGCTCCGACTCCGATTCCGGCTCGGTGACGTCCAGGTCGGCCAGGGTCCGGCGGATCAGGTCGGCCTTGGCCGCGTACCCGTCGGGCGACAGGTCGTCGAGCTGGTCGTCGTAGCCGGCGATGCCGACGTAGGTGGCGCCGGTCGGGCTCAGCGGCGCCCACTCGGCCACGTACCTGTTGGCGAGGTCATCAATTCGTCCCACGCTGCGACCCTACGCGAAGCGGCGGCCACGTTGTCGCGCGTGTTTGCGGTGTTCAGGGCAGTCGTCGCGGCAGCCGGCACCGGACCGGCCCGGGTGCGCCCCGCCCGCCCCCGGCGGCGGCCCCCCGACACCTGATCCCGAGCGGTGGGACGGCCGCTGTGGTGGTCGACACGGCGGCCGAAAAGGCGCGGGACAATGTCGTAGGGCTGCGGCAGAGTGTCAGGAGTGACGGCCGAGTTGACTCCTGACCGGGTGGCGCTGCGCAGCTGGCTGCCCGGGTTCATCGCGCTGGCTGCGATCTGGGGCTCCAGCTTCCTCTTCATCAAGGTCGGCATCGAGGAGCTGCACCCGCTGCACCTCACCCTCTACCGCGTCTGCGCCGGCGCGGTGACGCTGCTGGTGGTGCTCGCCGTCCTCCGGGAACGCCTGCCCGCCGAGCCCCGGGTCTGGGCGCACCTGACCGTGGTCGCCGCGTTCGGTGTCGCCGTGCCGTTCACCCTCTTCGGCTACGGGGAGCAGCGGGTCGAGTCGATGCTCGCCGGCATCTGGAACGCGACCACCCCGATCATCGTGCTGCCGCTGGCGGTGCTGGTGTTCCGCACCGAGCGGCTGACCGCGCGCCGGGCGGTCGGGCTGGCGCTCGGCTTCGTCGGCGTGCTGGTGGTGCTCGGCGTCTGGAAGGGCGTCGGCGGGGCGCACTTCGTCGGCCAACTGATGTGCTTCGGCGCGGCCGCCTGCTACGGCGTGGCCATCCCCTACCAGAAGAAGTTCGTCGCCGGCAGCGCGCACTCCGGGCTCTCGCTCTCGGCGGCGCAGCTGCTGATCGCGGCCGCCCAGCTCGCGGTCGTCGCGCCGTTCGTCGCCGGGGCGCCGCCGTCGCCGACCGGCCTCTCGGCCGAGGTGCTCGCCTGCGTGCTGACGCTCGGCGCGCTCGGCACCGGGCTCGCCTTCGTCATCAACATGCGCAACATCCGGGTCGCCGGGGCGAGCACGGCCTCCGCCGTGACGTACCTGATCCCGATCTTCGCGGTGCTGATCGGCGCCCTCGTCCTCGGCGAGCGGCTCACCTGGCACCAGCCGGTCGGCGCGCTGGTCGTGCTGCTCGGCGTCGCCGTCTCGCAGGGCATGTTCGGCCGGCGCGGTCCCGCCCCGGTCGGCGTCGCCGCCCCCGCGCCGGCCGTCGCGCCCACCGCCCCTGCCCCTGCCCCCGCCGCCCACCGCTGAGCCGCCGGTGACGCACCGACCGGCACGCCGGGCCACGCCCGGCGGTCGGGCGGGGTCGGCGGTCAGGCCGCGGAGTGGCCGCGCGCCCAGTCGACCAGCCGGTCGGCGTCCCAGGTGTTGACCACCCGGTCGGCAGGCACGCCGCAGCGGGCGGCGCGCTCGCAGCCGAAGCGCTGCCAGTCGAGCTGGCCGGGCGCGTGCGCGTCGGTGTTGACGGCGAAGTGGCAACCGGCCTCCAGCGCCCGACGGATCAGGCGCTTCGGCGGGTCCTGCCGCTCCGGCCGCGAGTTGATCTCGACGGCCACGCCCCGCTCGGCGCACGCGGCGAAGACGGCGTCCGCGTCGAAGTCGCTCTCGGCCCGGGTACGCGGCCGGTGCGCCCGGTCGCCCGGCCCCTTCACCCCGGCCGGCCGGGACGACACCATCCGCCCGGTGCAGTGCCCGAGGATGTCCAGGTGCGGGTTCGCGATCGCGGTCAGCATCCGCCGGGTCATCCTGGCCCGGTCGTCGTTCAGGCCGCTGTGCACCGAGCCGACGACCACGTCGAGGCGGGCCAGCAGCTTCTCGTCCTGGTCGAGCGACCCGTCGGCGAGGATGTCCACCTCGATGCCGGTCAGGATCCGGAAGCCCTCCGGCAGCGCCTCGTTGACCTTGGCCACGTGGTCGAGCTGGCGGCGGAGCCGGTCGGCGGTCAGCCCCCGGGCCACCTTCAGCCGGGGCGAGTGGTCGGTCAGCACCACGTACTCGTGGCCGAGCTCGACCGCGGCGAGCGCCATCTCCTCGATGGGTGAGCCGCCGTCGGACCAGTCGGAGTGGGTGTGGCAGTCGCCGCGCAGCGCGGTCCGCAGGGCGGTGGCCTCCGCGTCGAGGTCGGTGCCCTCGGTGGCGACCAGCCGGCGCAGGTAGACCGGCTCCTCGCCGGCGATCGACTCGGCGACGCAGCGGGCGGTCACGTCGCCGACCCCGGGCAGCTCGGTGAGCTTGCCGGTGCGAGCCCGCTCGGCCAGCTCCCCGGCCGGCAGCGCGGCGAGGGCCGTGGCCGCCGAGCGGAACGCCCGGACCCGGTAGGTCGCCTCGTTCGCCCGCTCCAGGAGGAAGGCGATCCGACGGAGATCGGCGATCGGGTCCCGGGCGCTCATTCCATGGAAAATACGCCTCCGCGCCGCCGGTCGCAGGGACGACCGGCGGCGCGGGGCGCGGGGATCAGGCGTACGGCAGCCTGACGAGGGACCTGTCGCCGATGCCGAGGGTGGTCGGGTTGGTCCCGATCGCCGACCAGACCTCCACCCGCACCGTGCCGTTCGACAGGTTGCCGAGGGCGCCGGTGGCGGAGTGCAGGCCGCTCTGCTGGGTGTAGCGCTCGTACCCGGGCACCGGGTCGGTGGCGAAGTAGCGGTAGGTCTCCACCCGCTCCCAGCCGCCGTTGCCGGTCAGGTCGTAGGAGATCCGCACCTGCACCCCGTTGCCGACCGCCGTGCCGGCGTCGAGGAAGAGGTCGAACGCGGTCTGCCCGCCGGCGTACGCCAGGTCCAGGCCCGTCGCGGTGAACACCTGCGGGTTGGTCGGCGTGCCGTCGTGGTTCGTGCCGCCGGCGCCGGCGACCGTGGCGGTCGTCGGGCCGCCGGCCGCCGCCAGGCCGCCGCCGGGCAGCAGGTACCGGGTGGGCAGGTCCGCCGACGGCGGCGGGGTGGTGGGCGGCGGGGCCGTGGTCGGCGGGGTGGTCGTGGGCGGCGTCGTGCCGCTCACCCCGCCGGTCGCGGTGCCGCCGCTCCAGGTGTGCGCCCCTGCGGTCGCCGTCCTCCCGGCGGGCACGTCGAGCCGGGTGCCGTCGGAGAAGGTGACCGTCAGCGGTACGGCGGTGATGTTGCTCGCGACGTAGGTGCGGGCGCCGTTGCGCTGGAACACCGCCGCCAGCGGGTGGTTGGCGGTGATCCCGGTCTGCACCAGACCGAGGGCGGCGAGGTTGCGGATCCAGTGGAAGGTGTGCGCCCGGCTCTCGCCCTCCTCCGGGGTGTACCCGGGGTTCGCGCGCAGCTTCGCCAGCGCCGCGTCCGGGTCGCCGAGCGCGAGGAACTGCCAGTGGATGTCCTGCCACACCGTCGGTTCGCCGCCGTTGTTGCGCACCAGCTCCTGGTAGTTCGCGCGGTTGGCGGCGGGGTGCTGGCCCAGGTAGAGGTGCCCGCCGGTGACCGGGAGCATGTTGATGCCCTGGATCATCTCCGGCTCCGCGCTGAACCAGGTGGCGTACGCGCCGCCGTCGCCCCAGACCATGCCGACCGTGGAGTGCCCGAAGGCCGCCGGGTAGTTCTGGTCGGTCACGTCGAACCAGTACTCGTGGATCGCCGCGGCCTGCGTGGTGTGGATGAAGATGCCGGCGTCGCGTACGGCGGTGTTGCCGGTGGCCTGGCCCCACTGGATGAGGGCGTTGGCGAAGTTCATCCCCTCCGACGAGGACTCCTGGTTGTTGCCGGCGTGGAACGAGCCGTGCCCGGCGGCCCAGTCGTGACCGGCGTAGATGTCGAAGTCGCGCAGGTACGGGAAGCGGTTGTCGGCGCGGTCGTAGTTGTTCGCGTCCCGGATGAGCAGGTCGACCATGCCGCCGTACTGGTCCTGCCGGGCCCAGGCCGGGTCGAACTTGGCCAGGGTGGCGGCGGCCGCGACGAAGTAGCCGTAGTGGAAGTGGTGGTCGTTGAGCTCCTGGTCGGAGCCGTAGGAGGCCGGGTAGCCGATCAGCGTTCCCCAGTTGCGGTCGTAGTGGAAGAGCCTCGACGTCTCCCCGGGTGTGGCGGTGAGCCAGTCGGTGAGCGTGCTCCGGATGGCGTTCAGTGCGGCGGTACGCGTCTCGGCGTCGCCGACCTGGTCGGCGATCTCGGCGATCCGGGCGGCCCGGCCCAGCCCCTTGCCCGTCCAGTAGGTGTCGCCGCCGCGCTGGTCCATCGGGTTGCCCCGGACGGCCGCGAGGTGGTTGCGCAGCGTGGTCAGGTCGGCGCCGCCGCCGGTCGCCACGGCGGGCACCTCCGGCAGGACGCCCTGGAACCTCATCGAGGTGCGGAACGCGTCGACGCCGGTGAGCACCTTCATCCGGCCGCGCGCCGACGGGTAGGTGAGCGCCAGCGGGGTGGCGCCGGTCAGTGCCCGCCACTGGTGCGGGTAGAGGCTGACGACGGTCCGGTTGGCGGTGCCCTCGCGGGCGGTCGTGGTGAGGGCGTACGTGGTGTTGACGGTGCTGGTGGCCGGGTCGTACGCGTACGAGACGCGCGTGCCGGTGACGTGGGCGTGGGCGTACCGGCCGAAGGTGGCGGCCAGCTCGGCTCGGGAAGCGGCGTCGGTGCCCGGCGTGGTGGGCAGCAGGGCGACCGAGAAGTAGCCCCTCCCGGCGAGGTTGGACGTGATCCGGCCGCCGTTGACGGTCCAGGTCGCGCCCGTCGGGGCGTACGCGACGTAGTCGTGCCCCCGGACGGTGAAGCCGATCGTGGCGCCGCTGTTGGACCAGACGGTGGCGCTGCCGCCGGTGGCGTTGACCAGCGCGTCGCCGCCGCTGGTGCGGAAGTACGCGAACGGCAGCCCGTGGCCGATGGTGGCGCGCATGGTGCGGGCCCCGTCCGACCAGTACGGGGTGACCGTCCAGTCGGTCCAGCCGTCGACCTTGACGACGGGGGCGCCGAGCGCGGCCACGCCGACCCGGATGTCCTCGGCGTACGCGTACTTGAACTCGCCGACGCCGGTTGGGGTGCCGCTGACCGTCGGCGTGGAGGTGGCCGACAGGCCGAGGCCGTCGCCGAAGGGCTGGTAGGAGACGGGGTGCGCGTGCAGCGGCTCGCTGTAGGAGCAGTTGGTCCGCTTCCACAGCAGGGACGACCACCAGTCGTTGGTGGGGATCGGCCCGGCGGGGGCGTCGGCGGTGGCGAACTGGCGGGGATTGGTGGTCATGTCCCCGCAGCCGGTGGGGAGGGGGCCGACGCGGTCGGTGGTGTAGCTGCCGGCGCCGACGGTGGCGGCCTCGGCGGGGGTGGTGGTCACGACGGCGAGGCCGCCGAGGGCGAGGGCCAGGGCGGAGGTGGCCGCCACGGCCCAGGCGCGGCGGGTCGGGGGAGGTTTCACGGTGCCTCCGGTCGGGAGTGGCCGGTCGGGGACGGGCGCGACCGGCGGGGGAATTGTGAAGAAAGGTGGCTCAGAGAGCGCTCTCTTTGCCGCCGGACGCTAGCCCAGCGGCGAGACATTCGTCAATGTTTCCGCGCGGTGAACCGCTGATGCCGAGAATCGGCGCGGCCCCGGGAGGCGCTCGACGAGCTCCGGCCGCCGGGCCCGGTCAGCCCGTCGTCGCCGGGGCCTTCGGGCAGCCGTGCCGGCGGTGCCAGGCCGACACCTCGGCGGCCGGCTCGCGGTTGCCCTTGCGCCGCCACGAGCTCAGGTAGGGCGCCGGCCAGACCACGCCCCGCCTGATCCACCACCCGTCCCGGCCGGTGCACGGCGGGGAGATGCCGAAGTGCAGGTGGCAGACGTTGTTGGCGTTGCCCGTGCGGCCGACCGCGCCGAGCCGCTGCCCGGCGCGTACCCGCACCCCGGCGTCGATCCCGTCGGCGATCCGGCTCAGGTGCGAGCCGTAGTAGCGCACCCCGTCGTCGCCGAGCAGCGAGACCGACAGCCCGCCGTTGTACGGCCCCCGCGGCCCGCGCCGGTCGAACCGGTCCACCCGGCTGACCTCCAGGATCACGCCGTCGGTCACCGCCACCACCGGTTCCCCGCAGTCGGCGAAGATGTCCGTCCCCGGGTAGGCCGAGTGGGTCGGGTGGTAGGCCACGTCGGCAGCGCGTACGGGAAAGACGTGCGGCAGCCCGGCGCGGGTCGGCGCCGCCGACGGGCCGGTCGGGGCGACGGGGGTCGGGGTGGCGGGCGCCGGCTGCGCGGCCGTGGCCGGCGGGCTCGGCCGGGGGGTGCCGGGTGCCGTCCCGGGCCGGCTCGTCGCGCAGCCGGCGGCCAGCGCCGGCACGAGCAGCAGCAGGACCGGGTACGCCGGACGCGCGCGGCGGCGTCCGATCGTCGGCGAGGGCATCCGGACATCCTGACAGAGTCGGTACGGTGGGACGAGGTCCACGGCGGAGGGAGGGGTCGGTGACGACCGGACGGTACGCCTATCCGCCGGAACCGGATTTCCGCCCGGCGCCCCGCGCCCCCTCGGGGCTCTTCCCGGCCGGCCCGCCGCCCCGACCCACCTACCGCGAGCCGCACCCGGTCACCGGCGCGGGCGTCGCCGCGGGCGGCGGCGCGGCCACCGCCTGGCTCGTCCTGTTCGGCCTGCTGGGCCGCAGCGTGCCCGAGTACGCCTGGTGGACGCTGCTGGCCGGCGCGCTGGCCTGGCTGGTCGCGCTGCTGCTGGTGCGGGCCGGCGACCGGGGGGTGGCCACGGGGATCGCGATCGTCACCGCCGGCGGGTGGAGCATCGCCGCCGCCGTCGTGGCGGTCCGCTGGGCGTCGAGCGGGGACTGGCCGCTCTGGTAGCTTCCGTCGCGGCCGTCCGGTTCGCGGCGGCGGGCCCGGCGACGCTGCGTCGCGGGCCGGCTGCGCAGCGAATCCCGTCTTGACGCGGCCGCCCGGACTCGGCACGCTCGGCGGTATGGCCTGGACCACTCCGCGGCTCGACCCCGAGCGCAGCCGTCGTCGCCAGCAGCTCCTCGCCGAGTTGGCGGGTGCCCGGGCGGTACGCCAGCGCGAGCGGCCGCAGCGGGTGCGCAGCGAGCGGCTCCGGGAGCTGATCGCCACCCGTCGTCGCGTCGCCGGCTGACGAGTTTTCCCGGGATTGGTCTGCCCTTCGGGGCGTTGACCGGTCGCCCGCCGACCCGACCGGCTAACGTGCACGCGTAACGGGTGGGCGTACCGAGGCTTTTGGGGGGACCGTGTCGTACTTCGCTGCGGCGGCCGTGCGTGACGACAGTGGTTGGACCGCCGCCGAGGTGAACCTGCGGGGTGCCACCGACGTCGACGACGTCGCCGACCGGCTGCGCGACGTCGACCCCGACGCCGACCTGTCGCTGCTCTTCGTCGAGGCAGACGACGCCTATCTGGTGATCCTGCGCTTGGACGAGGGCGAGGACCTGCGGGTCTTCGGCTCCGACTCCGCGTACGCGGAGGAGTCCCGGCTGGGCGCGCTGCTGGTGGGGGACCTGAAGACCTCGGTGACCGGGCTGGACGACACCGACGAGCCGCGCCCGGCCGCCTCCGGCGACGAGGAGACCGAGCAGCCCGCCGTCGACCCCGAGGCCGACCCGGTCGGCGACGCCGACATCCTGGCCGACCTGGGCATCTCCGCGCAGAAGCTGCTCAACCTCTGCGCGCACGAGGGCATGATGCCCGCCGACGTCACCGCCGAGGTCTGCCAGGTGCTCGGCTGCGCCGACGAGGTCGAGGAGTTGCGTGAGGTCTGACGGACCCGTGGGGCCGGGCCGCGCGGGGGCGGGCGGCGGCGAGCCGGCCGACGCCACCGATCCGGCCCTGGGGACCGTGCGGCCGGGACAGCCGACCCCGGGCTCGGCCGGCCGGGCCGGGCCCGGCGCGCGGGAGGGGCTGGCCGACCCGGACGGCGCCGGCCGGCGGCAGCGGCACGAGGTCTGGATGCGCCGGGCGCTGGAGGTCGCCGTCACCGGTCCCGCCTCCCCCGGCCAGGGCGACGACGGCGGGCCCGACGACATCCCGGTCGGCGCCGTGCTCTACGGGCCGGACGGCGCCGAGCTGGCGATCGGGCGCAACGAGCGGGAACTGACCGGCGACCCGACCGCGCACGCCGAGGTGCTGGCGCTGCGCCGGGCCGCCGAGCGGCTGGGCCGCTGGCGGCTCGACGGCTGCACGCTGGTCGTCACCCTCGAACCCTGCACGATGTGTGCGGGCGCGCTGGTGCTGGCCCGGGTGTCCACCGTGGTGTTCGGCGCCTGGGAGCCGAAGACCGGGGCGGCCGGCTCGCTCTGGGACGTGCTGCGCGACCGCCGGCTCAACCACCGGCCGGAGGTCTACGGCGGCGTCCTGGAGCCGGAGAGCGCCGCGCTGCTGCGCGCCTTCTTCCGCTGACCCGCCCCTGCTCGGTCGGCCGCGACGCCGAGGCACGCGGGTGCCCGTCACCGGCCGTGCCGTCCGTCCGCCTTCCGCCGAGGTGCCCCGCGCGCGGTCCGGCGCCGTCCCCCGCCCGGCCCGCGTCGTTCGTTCCGGCGCCCCTCTTCGCTCAGGCGGGGGCCGGGGCGGGGGTGGGGCGCAGCAGGGTCGCGGCCACCGCGCGGGCGGCCTCCGTCCACGGGGTGGGCCGCCGGGTCGCCGGGTCGAGCCGGACGATCGCCCGCCGGCCCTCGGCGTAGACGGTGCCGCCGTCGGTCGAGCGGAACCGGTACGCGTACTCGGCGCTGCTGGTGCCGAAGTGTTCGAGCCAGAAGTGCACCGCCACGGGCCCGGTCCCGGTGATCGGGGCGCGGTAGGTGATGCTGAACTCGCGTACGGCGTGGAACGTGTCGGGGGCGATCTGCCGCCCGCCGGCGAAGGAGATGCCCCGCTCCGCCCAGTACGGGGTCAGCGCCCGCTCCAGCAGCACCGCGTACCGGGCGTTGTGCAGGAGGCCGAGGGCGTCGAGGTCGTCGAAGTGCACCGTGACGTGCTCGACGTGACCGAACTCGACGGCCGGCTGGTCGACGATGGCGTGGCTCATGGGTGGCCTTCCGGTAGCAGGGTCGGATCGGGGCACAGCGCCCGCAGGCGGTGCAGCAGGCCCTGGCGGGCGTGCCGGTAGGTGGTGTCGGGGTCGAGCAGCCGGGAGCGCATCGCGGCGGCGATCCCCAGCGCGTCGATCTCGTACGCCAGTTGGGCGGCGTCGGTGTCGGCGGGCAGCTCGCCGGCGTCGACGGCCTCCCGGACGAGCCGTTCGAGGAACGCGGTCCAGCGGCCGAACACCTCGGCGAGCCGGTCCCGGACCGGGCCGGGCCGGGCGTTGTACTCGAAGTCGGTGCTGGCGAAGAAGCAGCCGCCGGGGAGCACCCGGGCGGCGTAGAAGTCGATCCGGGCCTGGTGCAGCGCCCAGAGCCGCCGCACGCCCACGGGCGCGCGCAGCGCCGGCGCGACGATCAGCTCCTGCCACTGCTCGACCGCCCGGTCGACGGTGGCGAGCTGGAGCGCCTCCTTGGAGCGCCAGTGCGCGAAGAGACCGGACTTGCTGACCCCGAGCGAGTCGGCGAGCTGGGCGAGGGAGAGCCCGTGCAGGCCGACCTCGGTGGCCAGCACCACCGCGGCGTCGAGCGCGGCGGCGCGGGTGCGGTCCCCGCGCGCCAGGCGGCCGTCGACTGTCATGGGGGAGAGGCTAATAAATGTGCACGACCGGTCGTATAGTTTTATCGCGTGAGGGTGGTCACTCCGGTCAGCGGCGGGCCTCCCTCGTGACGACGGCGGCGACGGCCACCGCCAGCAGGAGCACCGCCACGGCACCCACCGCGACCGGTCCCGGGCCGCCGGCCACGACACCCATGTAGTCGAGACCGGCGATGTCGTTGGCGACCGCGTACCAGAGCGGCGGGTAGCCGGCCTGGAACAGCCGGTGGGTCCGGCCCAGCACGCCCAGGGCCAGCGCGAGCGCCGGAATGAAGGCGGCCCCCGCGAGCCAGCCCCCCAGGTCACCACCGGCCGCCATCCGCGCCGCCGGACCCAGCCCGACGAGCGCGGTGAGCACGAAACCGGCGAGCCACTGCGCCAGCACCCGAGCGGCCGGGGCCCCGCAGGCGCCGAGCAGCGCGTCGACGCCGTGCTCGCGGGCGTGGGTGCCGAGGCGGGACCAGACCAGCACCGGCCAGATCCACGCCGCGACGAGTACGGCCCGCGTGGCGCCGGTGGGCAGGGCCAGCCCGCCGACGACCAGCACCGCGACTCCCAGCCACCACCACCAGGAGACGCTCCGGACGAGGATGCGCAACTCGCCGGCGAACAGGCGGCCGAAGGCGTTCCCGCGCCGTGCCGCGGTGCGCGGGGACGACACCACCGGGTAGGCCGCGGGGAGCGACTCGACCGGTGCGGTGGCGGCCGGTGCGGGCGCGCCGGGAACGACCGCGCGAGCGGTGTCGAAGCGGCCGAACCAGACGGCCGGCACCGTTGCCGCGGCGGCCGCCACCAGTACGAGCAGGAGCCGCTCGCCGACGAAGTCGGCGGTGAAGTCCACCCCCGTCCAGGCGATGGCCCGGGGCGGCTCGTCCAGATACATCAGGCCCAGCCCGAACTCGGTGGCGGTCACGCCCCGGGCTGCCAGGTCGTCGCTCATGGCCGCGGCGAAGAGATGCACGCCGAAGCCACCCAGCGGAGCGTTCGCCGACTGCCCGACGACGACGGCGGCCATCGACAGGAAGAACCAGACCAGGTTCCCGAATCCGGTGCGCAGCACCGGGGTCGTCTCGAACACCACCGCGGCGGCCGCGGTGACCGCCAACACCGGCAACGTGAACAGGGCGAACGGCAACAGCAGGGCGATCGGGTCGACGGCCAGGGACTCGCCCCGCGCCCACTGCAACGCCAGCGCCGTGCCGACCAACGTCGCCGCCATCGAACCCAACACCAGCAGGTTGCTGAGGAACTTGCCGAGCAGGTAGCCGCAGGTGCGAAGCGGCGTCGCGGCGAGCAACTGGCCCACGCCGGTCCGCTCGTCGTGGGCGATCGCCGTCCGGATCACGTAGAAGCCGCCGACGGAGAGCCACAGCGCTCCGGCCAGCGCGGTCACCGCCCCGAGGTAGGCGCTGTCGTAGAAGCCGCGGTATCCCCCCGAGTTGACGATGGTCCAGTTGGTGTCGGTCGCGGGCGCCGCCAGGTAGCCCAGCCCGACGGCGCCCAGGAGGACCACCAGGTAACCCGGACGGCGTACCCGCTCGCGGTAGTCCGCGACGGCGAGCGCCGCCAGCATTCGCGGTCTCATCGCGTCAGCTCCCGCACCCCGCCCACCACCGCGAGGTAGGCATCCTCCAGGTCGGGCGGCACCGGCGTCGCGTCCGGCCCGGGAGCGGTGGCCGAGAGCAGCCGTACGCGCACGCCGGCCCCGGTGCGGACCATCCGACTGACCGGGTGTCGGGCCTGCACCGCCGCGACCGCGTCCGCTCCGACGACGGTCTCCCAGACGTGCCCCGCCACGCTGCGCAGCAGCTCCTCCGGTGCGCCGCGGCGCAGCAGCCGGCCCTGGGCCACGATCGCGATGTCGCCGGCCACGGACTCGATGTCCGAGACGATGTGGGTGGAGAGCAGCACGAGCCGGTCGGCGGCCAGGTCGCTGAGCAGGTTGCGGAAGCGCACCCGCTCCTGCGGGTCCAGGCCGGCCGTGGGCTCGTCGACGATGATCATCGACGGGTCGGCGAGCAGCGCCTGCGCGATGCCGACCCGGCGCAGCATGCCGCCGGAGTACCTGCCCAGCGGACGCCGGGCCGCCTCGGTCAGGTTGACGATCTCCAGCAGCTCGTCGATGCGGGCGCGGGCGGAGCGCGCCGAGAGCCCCTTGACGGCCGCCAGGTACGACAGGAACTCCCGGGCGGTCAGGTGGGGATAGACGCCGAAGTCCTGCGGCAGGTAGCCGAGCTGACGCCGGAGCACCGCCGGCTTCGCCACGATGTCGGTGCCCTCGAAGAGCAGCCGTCCGCTCGTCGGTCTGGTCACGGTGGCGGCCATCCGCATCAGCGACGACTTGCCCGCACCGTTGGGGCCCAGCAGGCCCACCACGCCGGTGCCGAGCCGCATGGTGATCCCGTCGACGGCTCGCTTCCGGCCCTTGTAGATCTTGGTCACGTCGACGAACTCGAACATCAGCCCGCCTTCCGTACGGTCGCGGCGTGGCCCGCGCCGGCGGTGACGGTGACCGTTCGTGCGCTGGCCGGGTCGCTGGTCATGACCGAACCGGGGGGCGTGGCGGCGACGCGGTAGGTCTCCGCCCCGTCGGGAAGCGTGACCTTGGCGGAGCCGCCGGCCCGGGCCTCGACCCGGCCCGGCGGGGCGGCGAAGGTGAGTTCGACGTCCCGGCTGCTGGACGTGACGGTGACGTCGGGGGAGCGCGCTCCGGTGACGTCGACGGCGTACTCGGCGTCGAGGCGCAGGGTGCCGACGGGGTTCTCGACGCGCAGCCAACCGTCGGTCACCTTCGCCGTCAGGTCGGCGCTCAGCCCGACCGCGCGCACCGCGGCGTCGTTGGTCACCCGGACCGTCACGTCGGGCGGCACGTGCACGATGTGCCGACCGCCGCAGTCCGGGACGAGGCCGCTGCACTCCACCCGCAGCCGGAGCGTGCCGCCGTCCATCGACCAGGACGCGTTGCCCTGGAGGGTGGCCTTGCCGGTCAGGGACCGCTCGACCCTGACCCCGTCGCCGGTGCCCCCGACCAGGCGCAGTTCGGCGCCGTTGCTGTCGACCACCAGTTGCCTGCCGGGCAGGTCGAAGTCGCGCCGGTCGTCGCGCGCTTCGTTGATCGCTCGCACGTCGGCGCAGCCGCTGACGGCGACGGCGGTGGCAACGGCGATGGCGGTGGCGGTGGCGGTGGCGGTCAGGGCTGGCACAGGGCGCATGACGGGCTCCCGAGACGTGGAAGAAGGGATGCCCGAAGCCCATCACGCAGGGCGGGTGCGGGGCACTACGGCCAAGCGGCCGAAGCGGGGTAGAGCTAGGCATACCTCGGCCGGAGCCGGGATATGGTGGCCCGGTGCCCCAGCCGACGCCATCGACGCTGATCGAGGCGGTCGCCCGGCGTCGCTTCGTGCTCGGCGGATGGCCCTGGCGGTCGCTGGCCTACCTGCTGACCACCCCGCCGATGGCGCTCGCGGCAGGGCTCCCCCTGGCGATGCTCGCCCTGCCCTGGGCCGTGCTGCTCCGCCGGGCCACGGCGGGGAGCGCTCCGACGCCGGTCGAGTTGGTTCTCCTGCCGCTGGCCGGGGCCGGGCTGCTCGTGGCGTTCGGCCCGCTGGTGGCGATGCCGGTGGCGGCCGTCGAACGCTGGCGGCTACGGCTGGTCGACACCCGGCCCGTGGAGTCGGCGCACCGCCGACCGCCGGGCGAGGGCCCCGGGCGGTGGCTGCGCACCCGCTACACGGAGACGGCCACCTGGCGGGAGCTGGGATACGCCGCCCTGCTGTCGACGGTCGTGCCGTTCGGGTACGGGGTCGTGCTGACGCTCCTGCTGCTGGTCGTGGTGTGGATCGCCAGTCCTCTGCTGCTGCCCGGCGACGGCCCGATCTCGCTCGGCTTCGGCCAGGCCACCACGCTCGCCGAGACGGTGCCCTACGTGCTGACCGGCACCGCGTTGCTTCCGGCCGTTCCATACCTGCTGGCGCTGCTCGCGGGTGCCCACGGCGCGGCGGCCCGGGCGCTGCTCTCCGCCGGAGCGGACACCCGACTCCAGGCCGAACTGGTCGAGGTGTCCCGGTCGCGGGCCCGCCTGGTCGACGCGTTCGAGGCCGAGCGCCGTCGGATCGAGCGCGACCTGCACGACGGCGCCCAACAGCGGCTGGTCGGCCTGACCCTCCAGCTCGGGCTGGCCCGCCTCGACCTGTCGGCCGACTCGCCCGCCGGCAGGGCCGTGGCGGCCGCCCACGAGCAGGCGAAGCAGCTCATGACCGAGCTGCGGGAGCTCATCCACGGCATCCGTCCGCAGGTGCTGACAGACCTCGGGCTGCCGGCCGCACTGCGCGAACTGGCCGACCAGTCGCCGATCGAGGTGACCGTCGACGCCGACCTGCCGGGGCGGCTGCCCGCCCACGTCGAGTCGACCGCCTACTTCGTGGTGGCCGAGGCGCTCGCCAACGTGGCCAAGCACAGCGGGGCCACGGTGGCGACCGTCGCCGCCAGCCGGCGGGGCCACACCCTGGCCGTCGAGGTCCGGGACAACGGGCAGGGCGCGGCGGACCCGGCGCGGGGCACCGGCCTCACCGGCCTGGCGGACCGGGTCTCGGCGGTGGCCGGGAGGATGTACCTGACGAGCCCGGCAGGCGGCCCGACCCGCATACTCGTGGAGCTTCCGTGCAGATAGAACGACAGCCCATCCGCGTGGTCCTGGCCGAGGACGGCGTGCTGCTGCGGGAGGGGCTCGCCGGCCTGATGGCCAGATTCGGGTTCGAGATGGTCGCGACCGTCGGCGACGCGGACGCGCTGCGAGCCGCCGTCGCCGCGCACGCTCCGGACCTGGTGGTGACCGACATCCGGATGCCGCCGAGCTTCACCGACGAGGGGTTACGCGCCGCCGTGGAGCTCCGGCGGGCCCGTCCCGGGTTGGCGGTGGTCGCGCTCAGCCAGTACGTGCAGCAGAGCTACGCCGCCGAGCTGCTCGACTCCGGCGACGGGCGTCGCGTGGGCTACCTGCTCAAGGACCGGGTGGTCGACGTCGAGGAGTTCGTCGCCGCGCTGCGTCAGGTGGTCGACGGCGGGACCGTCGTGGACCCGGACGTGGTGCGGCGGCTGCTGCGTCGCCGGCACGATCCCGTCGCGCAGCTCTCCGCCCGCGAACGCGACGTGCTCGCGCTGGTCGCCGAGGGCCACTCCAACGCCGCGATCGCCCGACTCCTCGTCATCTCCGAAGCCGCCGTCAGCAAGCACGTCGGCAACATCCTGGCGAAGCTCGACCTGCCGCCCACGGACGACATCAACCGCCGGGTGGTCGCCGTCCTGACGTATCTGCGGAGCAGTTCGGCGTCGTTGTCGAACCCTGGCGCGCCGCCCGGCTGAACGACGAGCGGCTCCCGGAGCCGGAAGGGCGACGCCGCCCCGCCGTCGGCGCGGACGGCGGGGCGGCGGGGACGCCGGGAGCGTCAGGCGATGATCGTGTCGAGGGCGATCTCGACCATCTGGCTGAAGGTCTGCTCGCGCTCCTCGGAGGTGGTCTTCTCGCCGGTCTTGATGTGGTCGCTGACGGTCAGCACCGTCAGCGCGCGGGCCTTGAACCGGGCGGCGATCGTGTAGAGCGCCGCCGACTCCATCTCCACTGCCAGCACGCCGTAGTCGGCGAGCGTGTCGTAGAGGTCCGGGCGGTCGGTGTAGAAGGCGTCCGCCGCCAGGATCGGCCCGACCCGCATGCTGATGCCGCGCCGCTCGGCCACCTCGACCGACGTACGCAGCAGCCCGAAGTCCGCGACCGGGGCGTAGTCGATCAGCCCGTCGAAGCGCATCCGGTTCATGTTCGAGTCGGTGGACGAGCCGATCGCCGCGATCACGTCGCGCAGCCGCAGGTCCTCGGAGAGGGCGCCGCAGGAGCCCACCCGGATCAGCGTCTTCACGCCGTACTCGTTGACCAGCTCGTGGGCGTAGATGGAGGCGGACGGCATGCCCATGCCGGAGCCCTGGACGGAGACCTCGACGCCGTTCCAGCGGCCGGTGAAGCCCAGCATCCCCCGGACCGTCGAGTAGCAGGTGGCGCCCTCGAGGTAGGTCTCCGCGATCCACTTGGCCCGCAGCGGGTCGCCCGGCATCAGGACCCGCTCGGCGATCTCTCCCGGCTTCGCGCCGATGTGCGTACTCATGGCAAGGATCCTGCCAGGCCGCCCCCGGGGATACCGGTTCGGCGTCGGAACCCGGCGTCCTGTACCCTCGTCGGCGGTGGCGTGTCCGAGTGGCCTAAGGAGCACGCCTCGAAAGCGTGTGAGGGTTTACGCCCTCCGCGGGTTCAAATCCCGCCGCCACCGCTCGTCACAAGCGAGAACGCCCGGTCGATCCGCGAGGATCGACCGGGCGTTCCGCTTGTGGTGCCCGGATGGTCTGGCCGACCCGCTACGCGAGCTGGTCGATGCTGCGGGCGTACACGAGGCGCTTGCCGGGCGTCTCGGACATGTTCCACAGCCATCGGGTGTGCTTGTCGTAGGACACGTCCTGCGGCTTCGACGTCGCGTCGTAGTACTTCACGTAGCTGCCCGGCACCCAGGTGATCAGGTCTCCGGACAGGTCCGCGTCGACCCGCGCGAAGTAGTACTTGCCCTCGGTGCTGGTGGCGCCGTTCACCCCGTTGATGTCGACCTGGTACGCCCTGGTGGCGGTGGCCTTGCCGTCGCTGCCGGTGGCCAGCCGGCGGGTGGTGGCGTCGAGGTCGAACCTGAACAGGCGCTTGCGCGTGGCGGGCTCCGCGGGTTCGCCGTATTCGGCCACGACCACGCTGTCGGGGGTGGTGGAGCGGTCCAGGGAGACGCAGGAGAAGCGCATGGTCTCGTAGACGGGCACGCCGTTCACCCGGGGCCTGTCGTTGTCGTACGCGGCGACCTGCGGCAGCGCGTAGAGGTAGTTGTGCGCGCTGTAGATGTCGTTCGGCTGCCAACCGATGGCGGCCGAGTCGCCGGTCGACACCTCGAAGATCTTGGTGGTGTCGAAGACGCGGATGCCGTTCCAGGTGTCGGCGACGTAGAGCAGTTTTCCGTACCACATGATGCCGCCGGCGTGGCTGTGGACGGCCCTGAAGGTCGGCCGGTCCGCGACTCCGGCACCCTGATCGAGGAGATAGGGCTCGACCAGGAGGACGTGACGGTATTTCGGGCGGCGGGGATCGGTCATGTCGACGAAGCTGATCCGCGAGCCCTTGCCCGTCTTCTCGTCGAGGTTGTCATACCACGACACGAGGATGAGCTTCCGTCCGTTGTAGTGCCCCGCGTCCTGGTAGTCGGCGCTGGTGCTGATGCCCTGCGGATACCAGTTGCCGGTCTGGTCGTCGTCCTTCTACACCCAGCCCTGGATGTAGCCGGTGTAGCGGGGGGTGCCCCCGGTGTAGTCGCCGTTGCTGGTGTCAGCAGGGAAGGTGCCGGTGCGGTTCGCGGAGGCGAGCACCTCATCGACGGTCGCCCACCGGAGCGAGCCCCTCACCTGGATCTGGTCGATGGCCTCGGCGAAGGGCGCGCGCAGGCCGAGATTGCTGGTGGTGCGGTAGATCAGTCTGAAGTTTCCGGCTTCGATCTCCGGTAATGCTTCTGGCGCGGCCGACGCCAACCGGGGATTGGCCATGTTCGAGGCGGTCACGACGGCGGGGGCGGCGGCGAGGCCCTTGAGCAGGGCGCGGCGGTTGATCGACATGCCAAGCGAGCCTAGGGACGGCATCGAAGCCGTTACAAGTAATTCATCGACGTTGTCGCATCTCCGACGGTTCTCGTCAGGCGTCTTCCGGAGGCGCTCAGTCCCTCAGCTCGTGACCAGTTGAGGCGGTGTGTCCAGGGCCGGCGGGTTGTCGGCCGGCCGGCGTGGTCGCCAGAGCGCGACGACGCGGGCGGTCAGCACCGCGGCGTTCGTCACGGCCGCGGCGGCCGTCCAGCCGACCAGCGCGACTGCGTAGTAGCAGAGCTGGAAGAACGTGATGTCCCGCCCGCCGCCGACGATCCCGCCGATCAGGTCCGGAAGGGCGACCAGCAGGGCGAGGGGGGCGAGCCGGGGCAGCAGCCGCAGGGCGAGCCGCCACGGCGGTCGGCCGGCGAAGCGGTCTGCCCAGGTTCGCGTGCGTTGCAGGCTGCGGATGCCGAGCAGGAGGGTGAGGAGGGTGAGGCCGGCCAGCGTCAGGTCGACGATCAGCCGTACCGGCGCGCCGGCCGGAGGCGTGCCCCCGGTGACGAGGGCGGCCAGGGCGTCGGCGAGCGGAGCGATGCCTTCGTTGGCGAGGCCGATTCCGCCGTTGCCGATCACCGCGATGCCGTACCCGCCCGGGAGCAGGAGTGCGTGGGAGCTGTGGGTGAACCAGATGCCGCTGTGGTCGACCCGGCCCTGCTGGTCGGTCGCCCAGCCCATCCCGTACGTCCAGCGCGGGTCCGACGAGGTGTGCATCGCGGTGATGCTGGCCGCCGAGACCAGCCGTGTCCCGTTCGCGGCCAGGCCGGCGTTGTTCTGCACGATCAGCCACTTCGCCAGGTCCGACGCCGTGGTGATCACCCCGTCGGAACCGTTGACGAACCGTTTCGGCTCGGCGGCGGGAATCGAGGCGCCGTAGGCGTAGACGTACCCCCTACGCACGTCGCGCGGCAGATCCCGTGGGGTCTGGTCGATCGTGGTGGTCGCTCCCATGCCGATCGGCTGGAGGACCCGGCGCTCCAGATGGTCCTTGAACGACTCGCCCGCGACCACCTCCACCAGTCGCGCAGCCAGGTGGTAGTTCGTGTTGGTGTAGAAGTGCCGGGTGCCCGGCTCGACGGCCAACGTGGCGTTCCGGGCTCGGGTCACCGCGCCGGCGAGCGAGTCGGGCTGCGGCAGGCTCTTCTCGGGAAGCGTGCCGTCGGTGATCCCGGACGTCTGGTTCAGCAGTTGACGTACCGTGATCTGCGATCCTCGGGGGTCGGCGATCCGGAAGTCGGGCAGGTAGCTGCGCACCGGGGCGTCCAGCTCCACCTTCCCCGCCTCGACCAGCCGCAGCACGGCGAGCGCGGTGAACGACTTGCTCACGGAGGCGACCGGCAGCGGGGTCGTCGCGGTCACCGCGTCGCCAGCGGAGTCGTGGCCGTACCCGCCCGCGTACAACACCCGGTTTCCTCTGGTGATCGTCGCGGCGATTCCCTGGTAGCCCGCCCTCTCCGCGTAGGCGGACACCACTCGCTCGATCGCGGCCCCGTCCGGTTCCTGCTTCGCGCTCGCGATGCCCGGCACCATCAGAACCACCAGTCCGGCGGTGAGCGGTGCCACCCACCGCAATCCTCTGCCCTGCCCCACAATGCCCCCCACGTGTCAGCCGTACGTACCGGCCACGCTAGGTATCGCGACAGTCAGGGGCAGGACCCGAAGGCCAGCGGTGAGCCCTTACTTTCGTCGAGTTCCGGACGAGTCGATCCCGCGGCGTCAGGCGCCCACGGTGGGAATGGGTCCCGGTTCGGCGATCGCGTTGATGAGGCGCTCCAGTTGCGTCGCGAGCTGGCGTTGCTCGGCGGCCGTGAGGGATGCCAGCAGCTCCCGCTCCCGGTCGAAGATCTGCCCCGCGACGTGGTCGATGAGGTCGCGGCCGGCGTCGGTCAACCGCACCAGCACCCGGCGGCCCGAGCCGGGCGTCCTCGTGACCCACTCCTGTCGCTCCGCTCTGGTCAGGCGCTGGGAGATCGCCGCCGGCGTCACGAGGGTCTGCTCGGCGAGCTCCCGGGTGGAGAGGGTGTAGGGGTGGCCCGACCGGCGGAGCGTGCCCAGCAGGTCCAGCAGGGCCGGGTCGATGTCCAGCGTGGCGAGCAGGCGGCGGCGCTCGTCGGCGAACACCTTGGCCAGCTGCCAGACGCGGGTCACGACCGCGATGGACGAGGGGTCGAGGTCGGGTCGTTCCCGTCGCCAGGCCGCCTCGATCCAGCCGGCCCTGTCCGCGCTTGTGCTCACCCGACCAGTGTACGTTAAGGTCTTAACCTATTCGTTTAGACCTTAACGGAGGGTGCCATGTTCGTTGTCACCGGCGGAGGAACCGGCATCGGTCGCGCAGTCGCGTCGGCGCTGCACGAGCGGGGGGACAGGGTGCTGGTCACCGGGCGGCGGGCGGCCCCGCTGGCGGCGCTCTCCCGCGAGACCGGCGGCGGGATCGAGTTCCTCGCGTGCGACAACTCCGACCCGGCCGACGCGCGCCGGCTCGCCGAGTCGGTCACGGAGCCGGTCGACGGGCTCGTGCTGTGCGCGGGCGGCAACCCGGCCATCGGCCGGCCCGAACCCGAGAGCCTCGCCGACGTCGCCGCCCTGCTCGACGAGACCATGGCCAGCAACGTCCGCTCGGTCGCGCTGACCGTCGCGGCGCTGGAGTCCCGCCTGGCCGACGGGGCCTCCGTGGTGCTGTTCGGGTCGATCGCCGCCGAGCGCGGGGTCGGGTTCTACGGGCCCGCCAAGGCGGCCGTCGCCTCCTACGCCGTGGGCCTGGCCGCCCGCCTCGGCGCCCGGGGGATCACGGTCAACTGCCTGGCTCCCGGGTACGTCGCGGACACCGAGTTCTTCCGTGGCGGCATGACCAGGGAACGGGAGGAGCAGCTTCGCGCGCAGACGATGATCGGTCGCGTCGGGGCGCTCTCCGACGCGGTCGCCTGCGTACTGTTCCTCCTCTCGCCGCAGGCCCGCCACGTCACCGGGCAGACGATCCACCTCAACGGCGGCGCCGTCACCACCCGATGAAGGAATTCCTGCGCTCGTGGGTGCCCAGCGTGGTCGCGTCCGTGGGCACCGGAGCCCTGTTGTTCCTCAGCAGTTGGTGGCTGGCGACCCACGCCGACGGCCTCGTCCTCGGCTGGGTCCTCGGCGGCACGGGTGTCGTCGCGCTGGTCACCAACGCACTGGCGAGCGGGTGGGTCGACCGCACGTCCCGCCGGCGGAGCCTGTCGATCCTGCTGGTGGTGCTCCTCGCCGCCGCCGCGGGCTACGTCGTCGCGCTGGCCGGCGGCGTGTCCCCGGCAGCGCTCGTCGGGGTGGTCCTCCTTCACCTGGCCGTGGCCGTCGCGGAGATCGTCTACCTCGCGGCGGTCGAAACCACGACGGTCGACGTCGCCCCCGGCCACTGGCCCCGTCGGAGGCTCTCCCTCCTCGGCCAGGTGCACGGCCAACTGGAGCGAATCGTCTCGCCCGTCTTCGCGGGAGGGCTGATCGGCCTCGGGTACGCCCGCTCGGTGGCGCCCGCGGCGCTGCTCCTGCTCGCCCTGGCGCTCGGCGCCACCCTCCTGGCCGGTCCGGCCCTCGGCCACCGGCGCCGGAGGGACACCGCCCGGCCGGCACGGGCGACCGGCCCGCAGATGTCGACCAGGCGGGCGTGGCGGTACGTCACCGCCCGCCCGGACCTGCGCTACCTGCTCGCCTTCGGGGCATGGAGCAACCTGGCCGTGTCGCCGGTGCTGGCGATGCTCCCGGCCTGGTACGGCGACCTGCTGGGCCCCGGACGGGCGACGGCCGTCTGGTCGAGCCGCGCCCTCGCCGCGTACGCGGTGGGGATGATTCTCGGCAGCGTCCTCATCGGCGCCCGATCGGTCGAGCCCGACGGCCGCCGAGCGCTGCTGCAGGCGACCCTCGCCCACCTGTCGATCTGTGCGGGGCTCGCCGTCGCCGCGGCACTGGCGTCGACGTGGGCCATCGTCGTCGCCCTGTTCTGCGTGGGTGGGCTGTTCTCGATACTCGTCGCGGCTGGCGGTCAGGTCTGGCTGCACGCCGCCCCGCCCGAGGCCCGTGCGCGCATCCTCAGCCTGAAGCGGCTCGTCGCCTTCTCCACCATCCCGCTCGGCACCGCGCTCATGGGCGCGGTGGGCAACCGGTTCGGCTATCCGCAGTCGACGGGTCTCTTCGCCGCGACCTCGGCGGCCCTCACGCTGACGAGCCTCGTCGGCTGGCGGATCCGGGCCAGCTCCCGCGTGCGGACGTAGCCGCCGACCGCCGACCAGCCTGGTCAGGGCCCGTCAGCGCCGGTGCGTCCGGTCAGCGCCGGTCGAGTTCCGACTCCAGCCGCTGGATGAGCGTCTTGCGGCCCTTGCCGTCGCGTTCGCGCCGCAGCGCCGCCCTGAGCTGGCCGGTGTCGAGGCCCCGCACCAGCTTGGCCGCCTCGGCGACCGGCAGCTCCGACAGTCGCGCGACCGACGTGGCGTCCCGGCGCGCCCGTTTCGCCGGCTCGGTGTTCGCGACGAACTGTCTGCCGGACTTCGACTCCCGGCGCTTCTTGGCGTCCGTCGCGCGCCGCTCCTTCTCGGAGAGCTGCTTCCAGGCCCGCTCGGGCAGGTAGCGGCTCGTCTCGTCGCCGTGCCGCGCCCGGGTGTCGCCCTCCCGGGTCTGCCACTTCTCGTTGCCCCAGCGCTGGAGGGACTTCTGCCGCTCGTCCTTCGGGCCCTCGTAGCCCCCGCCGCGCCGCTGGTACTCCTTGGTGAGCAGCTGCGACTTGCGCGCCGACCACTGCCCCGGCCTGCCGCCCCTGTCGGAAGCCATGATCTCTTCCTTGACCTGCTCCCGCAGTTCGGGCTTCGTGTACCGCGCCATGCCCGGGCGGTTACCCGACGCTCGGCCGCCCATGCCTGGGGCGGGTGCCGGCCACCGCCCCCGGGCGCTCGGCCGCCCATGCCTGGGCGACGCCGGCCACCGCCCAGCGCCACGAACCACGTCCAGCGCCACGGACCACGGACAGCGCCACGGGCCACGGTGCGCAGGCACGGACGTGGTCCCCGCCGACCCGGTCGGCGGGGACCCCGTGCACGCGTCAGCCCGTCAGCCGGGGCTCAGGGCTGACCGGCCCGGTACGCGCCGATGACGGTCTGCTCGATGCCGCTGCCGGCGTCGCCCCGAGCCGCCACCCGCAGCGAGACCGCCCCGCCGGCTGCGGGTTGCGGCAGCCGGGCCCGGTACGTGCCGTCGCCGGAGCGGTCGACCCGCACAGGCTGCCAGCTCGCGCCGCCGTCGAGGGAGACGGCCAACGTGAAGGAGGTGACGGCCTGCGCCCGGACGCCGTGCGCCTGCCGCACGGTGAAGGTCGCCGTGCCGGCGGTGGGGTGGTTGGCCGCGTCCAACGGCAGGGCGTAGTCGACCGACAACAGCGGAAGCGGGACGCTGCCGGTGCCCTTCGGGCCGGCCGACCGGAACGTCCAGGAGGTGGTGACCCGGGTCGACACCGGCAGGACCGCGCTGGTGTCGACGTCGTAGGTCAGCCGGTAGTCGGCGGCCCCCCTCGGGACGCTGAAGTCCGCGACCGCGGCGTCGACCCGGCCCACCGTCCGCCCGTCGCGCTCCAGGGTGAGCGTACGGGCGATGTCGAGGTCGAGGCCGTCGGCGAGGCAGTCGAACCTGCCGTGCTGATCGGTCAGCGTGACGAGTTCGACGTGCAGGTTGCCGCTGGTGCGGCGCGGCGCCAGCGGCTGGCACCCGCTGGGGGAACCGGCCGGGTGGTCGTACCAGTCGGAGCGCAGCGGCTGCCGGACCCACACCTTCTCCTGCCGGCTGCCCGGCGCGTACCGCCGCAGTCCCTCCTGGGTCACGATCCCCCGCCAGAACGCCTCGTCCAACCAGTCGAAGCCGGGCGACACGTAGTCGGTGCGGTCGCCGGAGAGCCGGTCGGTGGAGTTCTCGGCGAGGAACACGCCCTCCGGGCTGAGCCCGTACCGCTTGTGCGAGGTGTCGTGCTCCGGCGCGTCCAGCCTGTGGAAGCGCTGGTCGATCCGGGCGAGGGTGGCGTGCTCGGCGGCGGTCACCCGGTAGGTCGGGTCATCGGGGATCCCGTTCCCGAACGGGTGGACGAGGTCGTACAGGTACGGGCTCTGCCCGCTGCCCGGCGCGTCGAGACCGAAGGCCGCGTACGCCTGGAAGGTGCCCAGGCCCGTCCCGTCGTTCGGCACCACGGACACGTTGCCCGCCCGGGCCGCGTCGCCCCAGGCGAAGGCGAAGTCGGTCCAGCCGGGGCCGCGGCGGGGCATCTGCACGTAGGTGAGGCCGATCGAGTTGGCCTCGGTGGCGACGCCGTCGACGCTCGCCGCAAGCCGCCGAGCCCGGGACAGGTCGAGCCGCAGCGACGTGTCGCCCGCGACGTCCACGTCCGGATCGCCGGCCAGGACCGCGCGTTCGTCGCCCTCCGCCCACGACACGAACGAGGCCATCACGCTGTACCGGCCGGCGGGCACCCGGAACGTCAGCGTGTCACCGGGCTCACCGGATTCGAGCCGGGCGTACACGGCGCGGTCGTCGAGATTGACCACCGTCACGCTGACCCACTTCAACGCGTCGTCCGGGGCGCCCGGGATCGCGGTCGTGGCGACGGTGAGGTCGTGGCTGGGCGGCTCCACGAGGAACGTCACCGGCGTACGCGACACCACGCCGTCGCCGGCGCGGGCCGTGACCACGGCCGTGTGGAACCCGGGGCGGGCCGCGAACGCGGCGCGGTCGACGCGCAGCGTGACGCCGCCAGCGGCGCCGGCGGCGAGACGCACCTGACCGGCCGACAGGGTGGCGGCGCCGGCCGGGCCGGGAACGCCGTGCCGGTCGATCACCGCCACGTCGAGGGCGACCGTGGCCGCGCCGGCCCCGGTGTTGACCCACGCCAGTTTCGTCTCCGCCGTGCCGGACTGGGGGTGGGCGAAGGCGCCGAGGTGCACCACCGGCTGGGCGCTGACCACGCCGGACAGGGCCCGGGCCGCGTCGAGCCGCCCGGCGCCGCTCGCGTACGTGTCGCCGTCGGCGATCCGGTCGACGGCGCCCACCAGCGCGGCCTTGAGCTGCTCGGCACGCCAGTCGGGGTGGCGCTGGGCGAGGAGGGCGGCCGCGCCGGCGACGTGCGGGGTGGCCATCGACGTGCCGGAGGCGGCGACGTAGCGCGCGTCGACGGCCCGACCCATGGTGGTGCCGGCCGCGCGGGCCGCGACGATCTCCACTCCCGGCGCGACCAGTTCGGGCTTGGCGACGTGGGTGTCGACCAGCGGCCCCCGGCTGGAGAAGTCGGCGAGCCGGTCGCCGTCGTCGACGGCGCCGACGGTCAACGCGGTCGCGGCGGCGCCCGGCGAGGAGACGGTGCGGTCGGCGGAGCCGGAGTTGCCGGCCGCCACCACGAACAGCGCGCCGGTCTGCCGGGACAGCGCGTCGAGCGCGAGCGACAGCGGGTCGTTGCCGTCGCTCGGCGCCCAGCCGCCGAGGCTCATGTTCACCACCGGGGCCCGGCTCGCCGCCCACTCCATCCCGGCGATCACCTGCGAGTCGGTGCCGTCGCCGTTGTCGTCGAGGACCTTGCCCACGACGAGGCGCGCGTCCGGCGCCACGCCCCTGCGCGCGCCGCCCGAGGCCGCTCCGGTGCCCGCGATCGTGGCCGCCACGTGGGTGCCGTGGCCGACGCGGTCGCCCGCGTCGCCGCCGTCGACGGTGAAGTCCCGCTTCTCCGCGATCCGTCCCGCGAGGTCCGGGTGGGTGGCGTCGACACCGGTGTCGAGCACCGCGACCCGCGTGCCCTCGCCGGTGTACCCGGCGTCCCACGCCTGCGGCGCGGCGACCTGGCGCAGGTTGCGGTCCCACCGCTCGGTGGTCACGGGCGTGCGGGCGGCCGGCTCCCGCCGCTCGGTGACGGCCGTGGGCGCGAGGGTGGCGCGCACCCGCCGGTCCAGCCACACCTTCGGCGCGGGGCCGGACGAGCGCACCGCCGCCGAGCGGGCCGACAACGACCGGACGAGTTCCGCGCCCGCCGCCTTCGACCGGCGACCCGAGACCGCGGCGATGCTCGGCAGCGCGTGGGCTCCGGAGAGGCCCGCGACGAGCGGGTCGGTCGTCAGCCCTCGCGCCGGCCCGCCGGGACGGACGATGAGCGGCAGCTCCTTCGTGCGCCCGTCGTCGTACCCGTCGAGGATCAGCGCGGTCACGTCGAACAGGGCCGGGTCGAGAGTCCGGCCGACCATCGACGCCACCCGGGCCGGGACCACCCGCACGTGTCCGTCGGGGCCGCAACTGCGCCTCAGCACGCCGCTCTCGCCGACGGGGCGCACGGTCACCGCCGGGCAGCCGGACGACGTCCCCCGTACGGTCACCACGTCGCCGGTCAGCAGCGTCACCGTGTAGGTCCGCCCGGCCGGCAGCAGCGACGGGGTGGCGGCGTGCGCCGCGCCGGTCGGCCGGCTCGCCGCTCCCGCGACGCCGACGCCGGACACTGTCAGCGAGGCCAGCAGCACCGCGACGGCGGGCAGGGCGAGTGTCAGCCGGCGGCCGCGCCCGCGTCTTCTGAATCCATCCATAGAGACATTCACGCCCCTTAGAAGGGCCCGGCCACCCCCCCCGGGTTGCCCGAACGGCCGGATCGGATCGGGGCGGCCGGTGCGGCACGCGATCCGACCCGTGGCCGTCCCGGCCCCGGAATCAACTCGTGGATCGTGACAACCGGGCAATCGTCCGCTGCCGTCTGAGGGTTGGCGGCCAAGCGGAGGGACATTCGATGCGCGATGGTTCGGAGCAGGAGTACGTCGACTACGTCACGGCGCGGATCCCCGCGCTCCGGCGGTTGGCGTACCTCCTGGCCGGCGACGAGCACCGCGCCGACGACCTGGTCCAGCAGACCATCACCACGTTGTACGTGAAGTGGCGGCGGGCGCGCGCCGCCGACCGGATCGACGCGTACGTCCGGACGATGCTGGTCCGCACGTACCTGAGCGAGCGGCGGCTGGCGTGGGCGCGGGTCCGGCTGTTCCGCGAGACGCCCGAGCCACCGCCGTTCGAGGACCACGGAATCGAGGAGCGCCAGGTCGTCCGGGCGGCGCTGAGCCAGGTGCCCCGGCGGCAGCGGGCCGTGCTGGTGCTGCGGTTCTACCACGACCTGCCGGTAGACGAGGTGGCCGAGGTGCTCGGCTGCTCGCCCGGCACGGTCAAGAGCCAGACGTCCCGAGGGCTGGCCACGCTGCGGCGCCTGCTCGGCGAGCGGGAGCCGGCAACCTACTCCGTCGTGAACTGAGGAGCCGATGATGTCATCCGAACTCGATCTGCTGCGGTCGCTCGACGACGAGCCGCGTACTCCCTCCACGGTGGACATCGGGCGCGCGATCGCGGCCGGACGCCGCCGTCGGGTCGTGCGCGGCGTGGGCTACGCGGGCGCGGCGGCGGTGACCGCGCTCGCCGTCGCCGGCGCCTCCGTCGTGAACGGGGTCCTCGAGCCGGCCCCGTCACCCACCGCGGCGCCCGCCGCCGCGCCCGCGACGACCGCCGGCGCCCCCGCCTACACGATTCCGGGCACCCCCGGCTGGCGGGCGCCGGCGGCGGCCCCGCCCACCGGGTGCCGGCTCGAACGGCTGCCGGCCCCGGACGGCGCGCCGATGGCCCTGGTCAGCGGCGCGGACCCCACCGGCCGGTACGTCGTCGGGCGCTCGTACCCGAAGGGCGGCGGCTACCAGGCGGTCATCTGGCACGACGGCAAGGCCCGGAAGGTGCTGCTGCCCGGCGACCAGGAGGAGTTGCTGCGGGACGTCAACTCGACGGGCACGGCGGTCGGCTGGAGCTACACCGGGGGCGACGAGGCGGACTCGGGCCCCGTCCCGTACGTGTACCGCGACGGCAAGGTGTCGAAACTGCCGGGGGTGCGGCGCGGGTCCGCGTACGCGATCAACGACGCCGGGGCCATCGTGGGCGACGACGACAGCGGTAGCGCCGCGCTGGTCTGGCCGTCGGCGACCGCGCAGCCGATCCGGCTGCCGGTGCCCGACGGCACGTCGCAGGTCACGGTCAGGGACATCGACGAGGACGGCACGGTGGTCGGCACCGTCGGCGGTGACCAGGCGTACGTCTGGTTCCCCGACGGCACCCACCGGGCGCTTCCGACACCGCGCGTCGACGGGGTGCAGGACCCGGGCGCCCGGGTCTTCGCGATCCGGAACGGCTGGGCCACCGGGGTGGCCGGCGACGTCGTCCGCGCGGGGAAGGGCACGAAGGCCCCCTCGGCGGGCGGGGGCAAGGGGTCGGAGGAGCACCGGGTGCAGGTCGTGCGGTGGAACGTCCGGACCGGCGAGGTGCGCGTGTTCGGCGAGATGCGGCCCTACGCGGGCACGGTGAACGCGCAGGGCTGGCAGCTCGGGACGGACAAGCAGGGGCGCGCAGTGCTCGTCACCGACGCCGCCCCGGTGGTGCTTCGCGGCCTGACCGACCGGGCGGACGGCGTGTCCACCATCGCGACGACGGTGAGCGACGACGGGCGCACGATCGGCGGCCAGTCGGACGACGCGTCGGGCACGATCCAGGCCGTCGTCTGGCGCTGCGCCTGACCGAGCCCGGGTGACGGCGGCTCGCCCCCGGTAACGGCGGCTCGCCCGGTCGGTCCCACCGCGGACCGGCCGGGCGAGCCACCGCGGCTGTTCCTGCCGCTGTTCCTGCTGTCGCTGCTGCTGCTGCCGCTGTTCCTGCCGCTGCTGCCGCTGCCGCTCAGCAGGGGCTGTGGCCCTCCTCGAAGAGGCGCTGCGCCCAGTCGGCGTACCCGACAATGATCTTGCGGACCGCGTCCCCGTCGTGCAGGAAGAGGTACGCGCGGTCGCCCCGCCGGGCGAGCACCCCGTCGAACCGGTGCGTCCCCCGTGGAGCGTCGAGCTCGCGGGCGGAGGGGTAGCGGCTCCAGACCTCCTCGACCGGGCTGCCGGCGGTGACGCCCTCCGGGGTGCGCGTCGCGTCGCCGAGCCAGAGCAGCACCAGCCGGTCGTCGATGAAGATCGGGCTGGTCGTGTCGTATCCGGCGAGCGACGGGCCGCAGGCGTCGACGTCCGTACGCAGGATGCCCCGCCGGGTCAGCTCGTCCTCGGTGTCGCCGAACTCGATGTCGCGCAGCCCGTTCAGGTCGGCCACCTCCACGGACCCGGCGGGCCGGCCGTCCAGCCCGGGCCCCGACGGGTGCGCGCCACTGCCCGCGATCGAGGCAGCCGTCAGCAGCGTCGCGATAAAGCCGAATTGTCGCAATTTCATAGAATCCCCCAGTCCCCAACGGGGCGGGGGCGCTCAGGTTGCTGCTCGTCCCCAGATTGCCGGTTTTCCCACTCCTCGGCCAGCTCGTCCCAGTAGTCGGCGCTCAGCCGTCGGCGACCGTGGGACAGCCATCCCGCGGTGCTCCGCTCCACGTGCAGGCCCAGCTCGGCGAACGGGTCTATCCATGCGCCCGGCTCCGCGCCGAGCCGGGCGAGCGCGGCGTTCAGCGGCCACTCCGACCGCGGCCCGTCGAGGAGGCGGTCGACGCGCGGCCCCCAGCTCACCCCGCCGCCGAGCCACACGATCGCCGACTGGTACCCGGCGCCGCCGGAGAACTCGGCCTCCAGGTAGGCGACCGGACCCGCCCGGGACCAGCCCGCCAGGACGCCGGCGAGAACGGGCGAGAGCACCACGTGGAAGGGCTCCTCCGGCGACCGCTCCACCGTCGAGAAGTCGGGCAGCGCCCCGGTCAGCTCCTCGACCAGTTGCGGGGTGACGGGCAGCAGCGCGAAATCCTGACGCAGCTCGCCGACGACCGCGTGGTCGAGGCCGGCGGTCTGCTCGCGGAGCAGCTCGGCGTCCGCGACGACCGCGCTGAGCTGGTAACCCATCCGAGCCCTCCGCCGTCCACAGCCTGTGGATGGAACATGTGTACGACGATCCCGGTCCCGCCGCTCCCCGAAACCTACCCAACCCCCCACAACCCCGTAACCCACCACCGCCCCACCCTCACCCCGCCCTGCATCTCGCCCCGCATCTCGCCCCGCCCGCCCGCACCTCGCCTCGCCCGCACTCCGCCCCCGCCTCGTCGATCTTGCACTTTCGGCCCTGCTTTTGCGCCCTATGTCCGCTTCGTGGGGGCAGGAAGTGCAAGATCGCGAGGGGCGAAGGGCTAGGGGCGAGGGCGGGCCCGGGGGTGGGGCGAGGGAGGGGGCGAGGGCGAGGGAGGGGGCGAGGGCGGAGGGCGAGGGCGGAGGGCGAGGGGCGAGGGAGGGGAGGTGGGTTAGTGGGGGAGGGCGGACAGGTAGCGGGTGGCGAGGGTGTGGAGGAAGTCGCGGAGTTCCGGGGGGTCCAGGACGGTGAACGGGACGTCGAACTTGCTCAGGTAGGTGGCCAGGTCGTGCAGCGAGTCGGTGCCGGTGATCAGCTCGCACGTCGCGTCGTCGAGCGGGACGATCTCGCCGGAGGTGGTGGTGCTGCGTTCGGCGATCACCGCAGCGGGCGCCTCGAAGCGGATGCGCGCCCGGTAGGGCCAGACCAGCGAGCGGACCCCGCGCAGCACGTGCGCCGCCGCGTCGCCGCCGGGCGGCTCTCGCGGCACGAACCGTGGCCCGGTCGGCGGCAGTGGGCGCAGCCGGTCGGCGCGGAACGTACGCCAGTCCCGCCGGTCGGTGTCCCAGGCGAGCAGGTACCAGCGGCGGCCGGTGTAGACGAGGCTGTGCGGCTCCACGTCGCGTTCGCTGACCTGCCCGCCGTGGCCGGCGTACTCGAATCGCAGCCGCTCGTGCCCGTGCGCGGCCGCCGCGACGGTGGTCAGCGTGTCGGCGTCGACGGTGGGGCCGCCGCCGGCCGCCGAGATCGTCGCGGCGCGCAGGGCGTCGACGCGCGGGCGCAGCCGCTTCGGCAGGGTGCGTTCCAGTTTGGTCAGTGCCCGCAGCGACGCGTCCTCGATGCCGGTGACGGTGCCCGCCGCAGCGGCCCGCAACCCCACCGCGACGGCCACCACCTCGTCGTCGTCGAGCAGCAGGGGCGGCATCGCGTTGCCGGCGGCCAGCCGGTAGCCGCCGGTCGGCCCGGTGGTCGAGTCGATCTGGTAGCCGAGCTGGCGGAGCCGGTCGACGTCGTTGCGGACGGTGCGGGTGGTCACGGCCAGCCGCGCCGCCAGGTCGGGGCCGGGCCAGTCCCGTCGCTGTTGCAGGAGGGCGAGCAGGCGCAGCAGCCGTACCGAGGTCTCCAACATTTCCCGATTCTGCCCGAGGTTGAGGAACCTGATGTTCCGCAACCACTCCTAGCGTGAGGTCATGACCGAGACACCGAAGATGCGCGGCATGGCCACCGTCAGCTACTGGGCCGAGGACTGGCAGGCCGCGAAGGGGTGGTACGCCGAGCTGATCGGCTTCGAGCCGTACTTCCTGCGGGACGGGTACGCGGAGTGGCGGCTCGGCGACGACCAGGACGAGCTGGGCCTGATCGACAGCCGCTACCGGCCCCCGGGCGCGGCGTCGGGCCCCGGCGGCGTCGTCGTCTACTGGCACGTGGACGACGTGCACGGCATGTACGCGCGGCTGCTCGACATGGGCGCCACGGCCCACGAGCCGCCGCAGGACCGGGGCACGGGCTTCGTGACCGCCACCGTGGTCGACCCGTTCGGCAACCTGCTGGGCGTCATGTACAACCCGCACTTCGTCGAGATCGTCGCGGGGCGAGGTTGAGCCCGTGGACGACCCCGAGATCATCCGCCTCGCGGGCGTCGACGAGGGGCCGGCGGTCCGGCGCGCCGTGTCGGCTCAGGCCAGCAGGTTGACCAGCGCGGCGAGCCCGACCACCACGATCGCGGCGCGCAACGCCGCCGGCGGCAGCCGGCGTCCCCACCGCCCGCCGACCAGGCCACCCAGCACGGAACCCGCCGCGATCAGCAGGGCCGGCTGCCACGCCACCGTGCCCAGGGCGACGAACAGCACCGCCGCCACCCCGTTCACCAGGCCGGCGAGCACGTTCTTCACCCCGTTGACCCAGCGCAGGTCGGTGGAGAGCAGCACGCCGAGCAGCCCCAGCAGCAGCACCCCCTGGGCGGCGCCGAAGTAGCCGCCGTACACCCCGGTGGCGAACACGCCGAGGAGCAGGAGCGGCCCGACCCGCCGGACCTCCCCGTCGGCCGGCGGCGGCGCCGTGTCCGCCGCGCCCTGCCGCCGGCGGGCCAGCGCCCGGGCCAGGCGCGGCTGCGCCACCACCAGCACCAACGCCGCGACGATCAGCACCGGCACGATCGCCCGGAACGCTCCCGGCGGCAGTTGCAGCAGCAGTACGCCGCCCGTGACTCCGCCCAGCACGCCGGCGACGCCCAGCCGCGCCAGCAGCCCGCCGTGCCCGGCCAGGTCGTGCCGATAGGCGTACGCCCCGGAGAACGACCCCGGCACCAGCCCGACCGTGTTCGACACGTTAGCCACCACCGGCGGATAGCCCAGGGGCAGCAGGACCGGGAAGGTCACCAGGGTCCCCGAGCCCACCACCGCGTTGATGGCTCCGGCCGCCACTCCGGCGGCCAGCACCGCCAGCCCCTCGGCGGCGTTCAGCATCGTGTTCATTTGTGTCCGCGCTTTCCCCGGGCCGGTCGTCGCCCTCAGGTCGCCGCCGCCCGGTTACCTCGCTGTCGAATGCGGATGTCAGCGTAAGGTTCCGGCCCCGGTCGTCGATCGGCCTGCGTCGGAGATCACGCGGCCGGTGGGCGCGACCGGACGTACGACGAAGGGCCGGTCCCCGTGGGGGCCGGCCCTGTCGTTCTTCCTGCTCAAGAGAGCGGAGGATACGAGATTCGAACTCGTGAGGGTGTGAACCCAACACGCTTTCCAAGCGTGCGCCCTAGGCCTCTAGGCGAATCCTCCGCAGACGAGGATACAGGTCCCCGACGGGTCGGCCACCCCACCACCCCCTGAAGATCGACCGCCGGTCGGGTAGGCTTGGCGGCACCCCCCGTGCGGCGTGCATCTCGTGAACCTCCCCAGGGCCGGAAGGCAGCAAGGATAAGCGGGCTCTGACGGGTGCACGGGGGGCCTTTCTGTCTCCGGGTGCCGGTAACGTCCCTGCGGGTCAGGTCACCGGCGGGGTGGGTGGTCACCCGCGGCTGACCGGCGCAGAATGGCTCGGTCGAGAGGAGGCGGGACGGGTGGCACTGGCGCTCTACCGCAAGTACCGGCCACGCACCTTCGCCGAGGTCATCGGGCAGGAGCACGTCACCGAGCCGCTGTCGCAGGCGTTGCGCAGCGGGCGGCTCAACCACGCCTATCTCTTCTCCGGCCCACGCGGCTGCGGCAAGACCTCCAGCGCCCGGATCCTGGCCCGCTCGCTCAACTGTGAGCAGGGTCCCACCCCGGAGCCGTGCGGGCAGTGCGAGTCGTGCCGCGAGCTGGCCACCGACGGCGGCTCGATCGACGTGCTGGAGATCGACGCCGCCAGCCACGGTGGCGTCGACGACGCCCGCGAGCTGCGCGAGAAGGCGTTCTTCGCGCCGGCCAAGAGCCGCTTCAAGATCTATGTCATCGACGAGGCGCACATGGTCTCGTCGGCCGGCTTCAACGCCCTGCTCAAGCTGGTCGAGGAGCCCCCGGAGTACGTCAAGTTCATCTTCGCGACCACCGAGCCGGAGAAGGTCCTCGGCACGATCAAGTCGCGGACGCACCACTACCCGTTCCGGCTGATCCCGCCGAAGGTGCTCCGCCCCTACCTGGAGCAGCTCTGCGAGGCCGAGGGGGTCTCCGTCGAGCCGGCGGTCTTCCCGCTGGTGGTGCGCGCCGGCGGCGGCAGCGCCCGGGACAGCCTCTCCGTGCTCGACCAGCTCATCGCCGGGGCCGGGCCGGAGGGCGTCACCTACCCGCGGGCCGCGGCCCTGCTCGGCGTCACCGACGCCGCCCTGATCGACGAGATGTGCGACGCGCTGGCGGCCGGCGACGGGGCGGCCGCGTACGCGACCGTCGACCGGGTGGCCGAGGCCGGGCACGACCCGCGCCGGTTCGCCTCCGACCTGCTGGAGCGGCTGCGCGACCTGATCGTGCTCCAGCAGGTGCCGGACGCCGCCACCAAGGGCCTGATCGACGGCCCGGCCGACCAGATCGAGCGGATGGCCGCCCAGGCCCAGCGGCTCGGCCCGGCCACCCTGTCGCGCTGCGCCGACATCGTGCACAACGGCCTGGTGGAGATGCGCGGCACCACCGCCCCCCGGCTGCTGCTGGAGCTGATCTGCGCCCGGATGCTGCTGCCGGGCGCCGACGACACCAGCGGCGGCCTGCTCCAGCGCCTGGAACGCATGGAGCGCCGGCTCACCCTCGCCGGCACCGACGCGCCGCCGGCCGCTGCCGGCCCCGCGCCGGTCGCCGCCGCCCCTGCCGTACGCCCCGAGCCCGTCCCCGCCGCGTCCCCGTCGCCCGAGGTGAACGCCCCGACCGGGGTGACCGCCTCCGGCGCGGGCGTCCCGACTGGCGCTCCGGGTGCCGGGCCGCGCGGGGTCGACGCGGGCGTTCCGGCGGCTGATCCGGGTGCCGGGCCGCGCGGCGCCGGCGCGGGCGTTCCGGTGGCTGATCCGGGTGCCGGGTCGCGCGGCGTTGGCGCGGGCGTTCCGGGGGTGGAGGGTGCGCCGACGTCTCCGGTCGCACCGGTCTCGGCGGCTCCGGGCGCGCCGACCTCTCCCACCGCTCCGGCCCCGGCCGGGGCAGACCCTGCCGCAGGCGTTCCCCGGCGGGCGGTGCCGCCGTCGGCGGTGATGCCCGACCCGGCGACCCCCGAGCCGCCCCGCCCCGGCGCGCAGGCGACCGGCGCGCTGGACGCCGTCGCGGTACGCCGCGTCTGGCCGGACATCGTCGCCAAGGTCAACCGGATCAAGAAGCCGGCTGCCGCCCTGATGCGCGACGCGGTGGTGCGCGACGTGGACGGCGACACCCTGGTGCTGACCGTCAAGTCGCCGGTGCTCGCGCAGATGATGGGCAACCACACCTCGGTGCTGGCCGAGGCGCTCTACGAGGAGTTCGGCGGCCGCTGGCAGATCCGTTGCGAGGTGGCCGGCGAGCGGGGCGGCGCGTCGGTCGGCGGCCCGTCCCGTACCGCCGCTCCGGCCCGACCCGCCGCACCGCCGCCGGCCGCCCCCGCCCACGGCGGCGTGGGCGGCGGAACGTCCGCCGGGCCGAAGGGCGCCGGCGGTGGGCCCGATGGCACGGTCGGCGGGCCCCGTGGCGCGGCCGGTGGACTCCGTGGGCCGGGCGGGGCGGGCGAGGCGGCCGGTCCCGGTGCAGGCGCGGTGCGGGGCGGAGGTGCTCCCGCCGCCGACGCCGAGGACTGGCCCGAGCCGGCGCGACCCGGCGGCACGGCCGGCGGGGGCGAGGACTGGCCGGAGCCGGCCCGCCCGGGCGGTACGGCGGCGGGCGGCGACGACTGGCCGGAACCGGCTCGGCCGGGCGGCGCGTCGGCCACCAACCCGACGTCGACCACCGGTCCGACCGGCACCGCTTTGACCGGCACTGCTCCGACGGGTATCAGGCCGACGGGCGGCGCTTCGGGGGGCGGCGCCTCCGCGGGCGGCGCTTCGGCGGGTGGCGCTCCGGTGGGCGGCGCTCCTATCGGCGGCGGTCCGGCGACAGCCGCTGTCACGGGCGGCGGGTCGGCGGTCGCCGTACCGAAACCGGCCGGTCCCTCGGCGACGCCGCCGCAGGCCGCGTCCGCCGGTCCGCCGGTGAGCAGCGCGATCGCGGCGGCGCGGGCGGCTGCGGCGGGGCGCGGCCCGCGTCCGGCCCAGGCGGCCCGGAAGACGGCGGACGCCGAGTGGGCCGGCGAGCCACCGTACGACCCCGACTTCGACGGGCCGGTGCGCGGTGGAGCGGGGCGTCCCGGCGGGGCACCGACGGCGAGCCCGACCTACGAGGGCTTCGACCCCGGCGACGAGCCGCTGGACGAGGTGCTCGACGAGCGGACCGCGCGGGAGTCCAGCGAGGAGCAGGCGGTACGGCTGCTGCGCGAGGCCTTCGGCGCGGAGAAGATCGACGAGGTGGACGCCCGGTAGACGCGCCGCCCGGATCCGACGCTCGCCGACCGCGGCTGGCGACGGGACCGCGCGCCTGAAGCTGCTGGTGCACGCCGGGTACGCAGCGAGATCTTGGTAGGAAACGGCCCCTCTGGGGGCCATTCCCTACCAAGATCTCGACCGCCGACCGTCGTGCGCTGCCGGCTGGCCGTCGCCCGGTGACCGGGTCGGCGTGAGGACCCAGTGGGAGCACTGCCAGGGAGGCGCGGCGGCACGGTGGCGTCGACGCGTCCTCGTACCCCTCGATGACGGTGGTGTGCGGGCTGCCGCGCGGGGATGCACCGGGGCGGGCGGGGGCGCTCGGAGCGGATAGGCTGAGCGGCGGCCGAGCAGACGAGTGCGAGAAGGAGCCATCCCGTGCGCCCAGGTGGACAGCCGAACATGCAGCAGATGCTGAAGCAGGCGCAGAAGATGCAGCAGCAGATCGCCAAGGCCCAGGCCGAGCTCGCCGAGGCGGAGCTGACCGGCACCGCCGGTGGCGGCCTGGTGACCGCGACCGTCGCCGGCACCGGGGAGCTCAAGGCGATCAAGATCGACCCGAAGGCTGTCGACCCGGACGACGTGGAGACCCTGGAGGATCTCGTCGTCGCGGCCATGCACAACGCCGCCGAGGCGGCCCGGGAGCTGACCGAGAAGAAGATGGGCCCGGTCACCGGCGGCATGGGCGGCCTCGGCCTGCCCGGTTTCTGAGCGGCAGATGTACGAGGGTGCCATCCAGGACCTGATCGACGAGCTGGGGCGGCTGCCGGGCGTCGGCCCGAAGAGCGCCCAGCGGATCGCCTTCCACGTGCTGTCGGCTGATCCGGCCGACGTCAACCGGCTGGCGGGCGCGTTGCGCAAGGTCAAGGAGCTGGTGCGGTTCTGCACCACCTGCTACAACGTGGCCGAGTCCGACCAGTGCCGGATCTGCCGCGACCCGCGCCGCACCGACGAGGTGCTCTGCGTGGTCGAGGAGCCGAAGGATGTGGTCGCGATCGAGCGGACCGGTGAGTTCCGGGGTCGCTACCACGTGCTCGGCGGCGCGATCAACCCGCTGGAGGGGATCGGGCCCGACAACCTGCGCATCCGCGAGCTGATGACCCGGCTCGGTGGCGGCGCCGTACGCGAGCTGATCCTCGCCACCGATCCGAACACCGAGGGCGAGGCCACCGCCACCTACCTGGCGTTGATGGTCAAGCCGATGGGCATCGCGGTGACCCGGCTGGCGAGCGGCCTGCCGGTCGGCGGCGACCTGGAGTACGCCGACGAGATCACCCTCGGCCGGGCTTTCGAGGGCCGCCGCGCCGTCTGACCCGACCGCCGCGCCGTCTTATCGGTCGCTGCCTCGACCTGGCCCGCCCGCTGCGCCGACCTGAGCTGACCGGCTGCGTCCGGCGGTGGCGACGGCCGTCGTTTCGAGCTGGCGGCCTTGCCCGCCCGCCCGGCAGCGGCAGCAGCGGCGGCGTACGGCCCGGCAGCGGCGGCGTTCGGCCCGTCGGCAGTATCGGCTGATTCGGCCGCCGGGGCGGCAGATCCGGCGACGATGGCCGGCGCCGGATTCCCGGTGCCGGCCATCGTCGGACGCGCCTCGTCGTCCACTGTGGGTTCTGACATGTGGGCGGAGCGGGCGTCGATCGATGTAACAAGTTTGCATCGGTCAAACCGGGCATCTGCCCCCTTTGATAGCGGTCCGGCGCGGCCTCGCGGGCGGTGCGCATCGGTTAAGACACGATCCGGTACCAACCGCTCCGACGACGGTTTCCCGGCGGTCCGAACGAGGGCTAAGGTCACGGCCATCGGTGACCCCTGTCACCACGTTGTCCGTAACCCCAAGGACGAGGTGAAGCACCCATGCGTGCATCCAGGCCGAAGGTCGCTCTCGCGGCCGTCGCGGTCGCGGCCCTCGCGGTAGCAGGCTGCGCCGAGAGCGACCGCGATGACAGTTCCGGCGGTAGCAAGAAGGACACCCTGGTCTTCGGCGTAGCCGGAGACCCGAAGGTCCTCGACCCGAGCTTCGCCAGCGACGGTGAGTCGCTGCGTGTCGCGCGTCAGGTCTTCGAGACGCTGGTCCGTCCGGAGGAGGGTGGCACCAAGGTCACCCCCGGCCTGGCCGAGTCCTGGACCCCGGACGCCGCCGGCACGACGTGGACCTTCAAGCTGCGTTCCGGCGTGAAGTTCCACGACGGCACCGACTTCAACGCCGAGGCGGTCTGCAAGAACTTCGACCGCTGGTACAACGCCAAGGGGCTCATGCAGAGCCCGGACGTGACGCCGTACTGGCAGGACGTCATGGGCGGCTTCGCCAAGAACGAGAACGCGGACCTGCCGCCGAGCCTCTTCAAGTCCTGCACGGCCAAGGACGCCACCACGGTCGACCTGGCCTTCACCCGGGTGTCCAGCAAGATCCCGGCCGCGCTGATGCTGCCGTCGTTCTCGATCCACAGCCCGACCGCGCTGGAGAAGTACGACGCCAGCAACGTGGGCGGCACCGCCGAGGACATCAAGTACCCGGCGTACGCCATGGAGCACCCGACCGGCACCGGCCCGTTCAAGTTCAAGTCCTGGGACGTGGCCAACAAGACGCTCACCATCGAGCGTAACGAGGACTACGCCGGCCAGAAGGCCAAGCTGAAGACCCTCATCTACAAGACCATCTCGGACGAGAACGCGCGCAAGCAGGCGCTGCGCTCCGGCGACATCCAGGGGTACGACCTGGTCGGCCCGGCCGACGTCGAGCCGCTGAAGGGCGAGGGCTTCAACGTCCTGACCCGCCCGGCGTTCAACATCCTCTACCTGGCCATCAACCAGAAGGGGAACCCGAAGCTCGCCGACGTGAAGGTCCGTCAGGCCATCGCGCACGCCCTGAACCGGCAGGCGCTGGTCGACTCGAAGCTGCCCCCGGGCGCCAAGGTCGCCGACAACTTCATGCCGGACACCGTCGAGGGCTGGAACGGCGAGGTCACCAAGTACGACTACAACCCGGAGAAGGCCAAGCAGCTGCTGGCCGAGGCCGGCGCGTCGAACCTGACCCTGCGGTTCCACTACCCGACCGAGGTCACCCGGCCGTACATGCCGAACCCGAAGGACATCTTCGAGCTGCTCTCGGCGGACCTGAAGGCGGTCGGCATCAACGTCCAGGCCATCCCGCTCAAGTGGAGCCCGGACTACCTGAACGCCACCACCTCCGGCAACAAGCACGACATCCACTTCCTCGGCTGGACCGGTGACTACGGCGACGGCTACAACTTCATCGGCACCATGTTCGACCGGCCGAAGGACGAGTGGGGCTTCACCAACAAGGCCCTGTTCGACCAGTTCAAGGACGCGGACACCACCGCCGACCCGGCGGCCCGGGTGGAGAAGTACAAGGCCCTGAACAAGGCCATCATGGACTTCCTGCCGGGTGTCCCGGTGTCGCACTCGCCGCCGGCGATCGTGTTCGGCAAGGACGTGACCGGGGTCAAGGCGAGCCCGCTCACCGACGAGCGGTTCTCCACCGCCGAGTTCAAGTCCTGACCTGACGCAAGGACCGCGGGCGGGCGCTGTTTCGGCAGCGTCCGCCCGCGACCCTCCGTACCCCTTTCGAGGCCACCGTGTTCCGGTTCATCGTCAGACGCCTGCTCCAGCTCATACCCACGCTGTTCGGGCTCTCCCTCCTGCTCTTCATCTGGCTCCGTCGACTGCCCGGCGGTCCCGAGACCGCCATCCTCGGCGAGCGCGGGACGCCCGAGATGCGCGCCGCGATCCGGCGCAACATGGGCCTCGACGAGCCGATCCTGGTGCAGTACGGCCGGTTCGTGCGGCGGCTGCTCCGCCTCGACCTCGGCACCTCGACCTCCACCAAGCGCGCGGTCACCACGGAGTTCCTGGAGCGCTTCCCGGGCACCGTCGAGCTGACCGTCATGGCGCTGGCGATCGCGATCGGGCTCGGTATCCCCCTCGGCTACCTGGCCGCCCGACGTCGTGGCCGACTGCTCGACCACGCCTCGGTCGGCGGCTCGCTGATCGGCATCTGCATCCCCGTCTTCTTCCTGGCCTACGTGCTCAAGGCGATCTTCTCGGAGAACCTCGGCTGGTTCCCCTCCAGCGGCCGGCAGGACCCGACGCTCGGCGCGACCCGGATCACCAACTTCTTCGTCCTCGACGGCCTGATGACCCGGGAGTGGGACGCCGCCGCCGACGCGCTCTGGCACCTCGTGCTGCCGGGTGTCGCGCTGGCCAGCATCCCCCTGGCGATCATCGTCCGGATCACCCGGGCCAGCGTGCTCGAGGTGCTCAACGAGGACTTCGTCCGTACCGCCGAGGCGAAGGGCCTCACCGAGTCGACCGTCCGCCGCCGGCACGTCCTGCGCAACGCGATGCTGCCGGTGGTCACCTCGATCGGCCTGCTCACCGGCGGCCTGCTCTCCGGCGCGGTGTTGACCGAGACCGTCTTCGCCTTCAGCGGCATCGGAGCGTTCATCTACGACGCCATCGGCCAGCGGGACTACCCGGTGCTGATGGGCTTCATCATGATCATCGCGGTGGTGTACGTGCTGGTGAACCTCCTGGTCGACCTCTCCTACAGCTTGATCGACCCGAGGGTGAGGGTTCGATGACGATCACCAGTGGCAAGAAGAAGGAGAGGATCGACCGGCTCTCCGAGCTGGCCGCCCGCGACGACGAGCGCGGCGTCAGCCTCTGGCAGGAGGCGTTCCGCCGGCTGCGGCGCAACCCCGCCGCGATCATCGGCGCGGTCATCCTGGTGCTCTTCGTCCTGGTCGCGGTCTTCGGCCCGTTCTTCGTCCCGTACGGGCCGACGGACACGATCGGGATCCGCGAGGGCGTGGTGAAGTCGGGCCAGGGGCTCATCCCGGGTTCGTCCGGCGACCACTGGTTCGGCTACGACCACCAGGGCCGCGACGTGTTCAGCCGGATGGTCGTCGGCGCCCGGCAGACGCTGCTGGTCGGCGTGGTCTCCACGCTGATCGGTCTGGCGGTCGGCGCGTTGATCGGCGGGGTCGCCGGCGCGGCGGCCGGGCTCGGCGGCCGGTGGGGCCGGACGATCGACACCGCGCTCATGCGCGTCATCGACATGATGCTGGCGCTGCCCAGCCTGCTGCTGGCGGTGAGCATCGCCGCCCTGCTCGGGGCGAGCCTGGCCACCGTGATGATCGCCGTCGGCGTGGTCTCCGTGCCGGTCTTCGCCCGGCTGCTGCGCGGCTCGATGATCTCCCAGGCCAACAGCGACTACGTGCTGGCCGCGACCTCGCTGGGCGTGAAGAAGTCGAAGATCGCGATCACCCACGTGGTGCCGAACTCGCTCGCCCCGGTGATCGTGCAGGCCACCCTGACCCTGGCGACGGCGATCATCGAGGCCGCCGCGCTCTCGTTCCTCGGCCTGGGCAACCCCGACACGGCCGTGCCCGAGTGGGGTGTGATGCTCGCCGACGCGCAGCAGTACCTGGGGATCCGGCCGGCGCTGGCCATCTATCCGGCGGTCGCGATCATCATCACCGCGCTCGGCTTCACCCTGCTCGGTGAGGCGATGCGCGAGGCTCTCGACCCGAAGCTGCGGAAGTAGGCGCGATGTGTGAAGCGCGAGGAGTGAGCTTGCGAGCCCCGCAGTCGCGAGCGGAAGGTCGGCTGTGTGAAGCGCGAGGAGTGAGCTTGCGAGCCCCGCAGTCGCGAGCGGAAGGTCGGCTGTGTGAGGCGCGAGGAGTGAGCTTGCGAGCCCCGCAGTCGCGAACGGAAGGTCGATGATGGCACTGCTCGAAGTGGACGACCTCTCGGTCACGTTCGCCCGGCGCGGTCAGCGCGCCGTGCACGCCGTCGACGGGGTCTCGTTCTCCGTCGACGCCGGCGAGGTGGTCGGCCTGGTCGGCGAGTCCGGCTGCGGCAAGAGCGTCACCTCCCTGGCGATCATGGGCCTGCTGCCGAAGCAGCCGGGCCTGCGCGTCGGGGGCAAGGCGGTCTTCGACGGCACCGACCTGCTCCAGCTCGACGACCGGTCCCGGCGGGACATCCGGGGCCGGGACGTCGCGATGATCTTCCAGGACCCGCTCTCCTCCCTGAACCCGGTCATTCCGATCGGGCTGCAGGTGACCGAGGTGCTCACGCGGCACCGGGGGATGAAGGGCGCGGCGGCCGAGAAGGAGGCGGCGGCGCTGCTGGACCGGGTCGGCATCCCCGACCCGAAGCGGCGGTTGAAGGAGTACCCGCACCAGCTCTCCGGCGGCATGCGGCAGCGTGCCCTCATCGCGATGGCGGTCGCCTGCAAGCCTCGGCTGCTGATCGCCGACGAGCCGACCACGGCGCTGGACGTCACGATCCAGGCGCAGATCCTGGAGCTGCTCAAGGAGCTGGTCCGCGACTCCGGCACCGCGCTGGTCATGATCACGCACGACCTGGGCGTGGTGGCCGGCATGTGCGACAGCATCAATGTGCTCTACGCCGGCCGGGTGGTGGAGACGGCCCGCCGCCGTCCGCTGTTCCGCGAGCCGCGGCACCCGTACACCGTGGGGCTGCTCGGCTCGGTGCCCCGCCTGGACGCGGGGCGCGGCGAGCGGCTGAACCCGATCCCCGGCTCGGTCCGCGACCTGCTGCCCTGGCCGGACGGCTGCGCCTTCGCGCCGCGCTGCGCCCGGCAGGTCGACGAGTGCGTGGGGGAGCCGCCCGCGCTGGTGCTCGCCCACGACGGGCGCAGCTACCGCTGCGTCAACCCGGCCCCGCTGCCCGGCGTCGTGCCGGCCGCCGCCGCCCCGGCCACCGTCCCGGCAGCGACGCCGGCCACCGCCCCGGCCGCGGAGGCCCCGGCGGCGGAGACTCAGGCCGCGGAGGTCATGGTGGCGGAGGCCCCGGCCACCGAGGTCCCGGTGGCGGAAACCCCAGCGGCGGAGGCCCCGGCCGCCGAGGCCCCGGCCGCCGAGGCCCCGGTGGCGGAGACGACCCCGGGCCCGGTGCCCGCCCCGCGCGAGGAGGAGAAGCCGTGACCGAGAGCGACATCCTCGTCGAGGTCCGCGACCTGAAGGTGCACTTCCCGATCCGGCGGGGGGTCATCCTCGACCGGACGATCGGGCACGTCAAGGCGGTCGACGGCGTCGACCTGCGCATCGCGCGCGGCAAGACGTACGGCCTGGTCGGCGAGTCCGGGTGTGGCAAGTCCACGCTCGGCCGGGCGCTGCTCCAGCTCACCCCGCCCACCAGCGGCCAGGTGGAGTTCGACGGCGTCGAGCTGACGAAGCTGCCGGCGGGCAAGCTGCGCTCGATGCGCCGCCGGATGCAGATGATCTTCCAGGATCCGATGTCGAGCCTGGACCCCCGGCAGAACGTCGAGTCGATCCTCACCGAGGGGTTGCAGACCCACGGCATCGGCGGCAACCGCGACGAGCGGCGGCGGATCATCGGCGAGACGCTGGACGCGGTGGGCCTGCCCCGCTGGGCGCTCTCCCGCTACCCGCACGAGTTCTCGGGCGGGCAGCGGCAGCGCATCGGCATCGCCCGGGCGCTGGTGCTCGGCCCTGACCTGATCGTCGCCGACGAGCCGGTCTCCGCGCTCGACGTGTCGATCCAGGCCCAGGTGGTCAACCTGCTCGACGAGCTCCAGGACAGCCTCGGCCTGACCTACCTGGTGATCGCGCACGACCTCGCGGTGGTGCGGCACATCTCCGACACCGTCGGCGTGATGTACCTCGGCGCGCTCGTCGAGGAGGCGCCCAGCGACCGGCTCTACACGGAGCCGCTGCACCCGTACACCCGGGCGCTGATGTCGGCGGTGCCGGTGCCCGACCCGGACGTGGAGGACCGGCGGGAGCGCATCCTGCTCGCCGGCGACCTGCCCTCGCCGGCCAACCCGCCGTCGGGCTGCCGGTTCCACACCCGCTGCCCCTGGGCGCAGCCGACCCGCTGCGCCGACGAGCGGCCCGCGCTGCGGGAGATCGGCGGCAGCCGGGTCGCCTGCCACTTCGCGGAGCCGATCGCCAGCGGCGAGTTGCGTCCGCACAAGGTGAGCGTGCAGATCACCCGGCCGATGGACGAGGGCGAGGAGCCGCACACCGTCTCCGCCCCCAGCGAGCCGGGCTCGTACGTCTGATCCGGCGGCGCGGACGCGGCCCCGTCTCGACCGGGTCGCGTCCGCGCCGCCGCCAGCCCTGGGAGGACGTGCGTCGTCCGCCCTGTGAGCCAGGGCGTCGATCGCCCTGAAGGACGAGGCGTCGTCCGCCCTGGAGGCCCGGCGTCGTCAGCCCTCGGGACGGTGCAGCAGGGCGACCGCGATGCCGTGCACCGCGTCCAGCCCGGCCGGGTCGGCCAGCGCGGCCCTGCCGCCGGTCACCGCGTACCACTCGTCGGCGTCCCTGTACTGCACCGACAGCGTGACCTGGCCGTCGGCGTAGCCGGTGCGCAGGGTCAGTTCGCCGGTGACCACGCCGACCTCGTCGGTCATCACCCCGCCCGGCCCGGGCACGATGTCCGCCGTGCGCTCCTGCGCGGCGGTCGACGTGCCGCCGGCGTCGGCGGCCATCCCGGCTCCCGGCACCGCGTCCCGCGCGCCGGGCGCGCCGTCGGCCGTCATCCCGGCCGTGGTCGGTCCCGCCGCCGTCCCGGTCGTCGTCGGTCCGGGCGTGGTCGGTCCGGCGGTCGTTTCCGGGGTGGTCGGTTCGGTCGGCGCGTCGCCGGTGGCGGCCGCCGCGTCCGCCCCGGCGGCGTCCGGCGTCTGCTCCGGGGCGGGGGTCGCCCCGGCCCCGGTCACGGCTTGCTCGCCCATGTGCAGCCCTCCAACATGTCGGTCAGGGCGGCCTTCTCGGCATTGGTCACCGTGAGCCGCCAGTGGTGCTTGACCGTCACCCAGTTCTCGGCGTACTTGCACCAGAACGACCGGTTCGCCGGCTTCCACTGGGACGGGTCCTGATCACCCTTTGCCCGGTTGGAGGACTTGGAAACCGCGATGAGCTGCGGCCGGTCCATGTCGTTGGCGAAGTCGCCCCGCTTGGCGTCGTCCCACTCGTCGGCGCCGGAGCGCCACGCGTTGGCCAGCGGCACCATGTGGTCGATGTCCACGTCGGACGGGTCGGTCAGGGCGCGGTCGTCGTACACGCTCTCCCACCGGCCGCCCACCACGTTGCAGCCGGAGAACCTGATGTCCTCCCCGTCGCGCTTCAGCACGCTGTCCCGCACGTCGCAGTTCTTGCCGGTGTCCCGCCAGTGCGGGAAACGCTCCCGGCTGTAGCCCTTCATCGACCCCGCGTTGGCGACGGTGAGCTGGGCCAGCTTCTGCGCGGCGTTGCCGCCGCTGCCGCTGCCGCTCGGCGGGGCGTCGGGCTCGTCGGCGGGGACGCAGCCGGCCGCGCCGAGCGCCAGCGCCGCGGCCAGCGCGGCCGTCACCGCGACGCGCGGTCCTGATCTGGTACGCACAGTCGACACCTCTCCAGCTTGGGGGCTCCCGGCGATCCCGCACAGTACCCGGGCATGGTTTCGGCGTTTCGTGGCGTTGCTCATATGGTGCGAGGCAGATTGGACGGCATGACCCGATCCGCGCCGGCACTCCGCCTGGGCACCGTCCACGGCCGGGGCACCCTCCTCGCGGCCGTCCTCGCCTCCGGCATGGTCTTCCTGGACAGCACGGTCGTCAACGTGGCGCTGCCCCGGCTCGGCGCGGAACTCGACGCCACCGTGGCGGGTCTCCAGTGGACGGTCAACGGCTACCTGCTGATGCTGGCCGCCTTCGTGCTGCTCGGGGGCGCCCTCGGCGACCGCTTCGGGCGGCGGCGGGTCTTCCTGCTCGGCGTGGTCTGGTTCACCGGCGCCTCGCTGCTCTGCGGGCTGGCCCAGAGCACGGAGTGGCTGATCGCGGCCCGGTTCCTCCAGGGTGCCGGCGGCGCGCTGCTGACGCCGGGCTCGCTGTCGGTGCTCCAGGCCAGCTTCCACCCCGACGACCGGGGCCGGGCGATCGGCGTCTGGTCGGGGCTCTCCGGCGTCTCCACCGCGGTCGGCCCGTTCGTCGGCGGCTGGCTGATCGACGCGCTCTCCTGGCGGTGGATCTTCTTCCTCAACCTGCCGCTCGCCGTGCTGGTGGTGCTCGCCGCGCTGCGCTGGGTGCCGGAGAGCCGGGACGAGGCCGCGTCCCGCACCCGGGGGCCGGGGCGTCGGCGCCGCTTCGACGTGGCCGGCGCGCTGCTCGGCGCGCTCGCCCTGGCCGGCGTCACGTACGCCCTGATCGACGCTCCGGCGCGCGGCTTCGACTCGGCGCCGGTGCTGGTCGCGGCCCTGGTCGGGGTGGCCGGCGCGGTGGCCTTCGTGCTCGTCGAGCGGCGCCGCGGCGACGCCGCGATGCTGCCCACCGGGCTGTTCGGCAGCCGGCTGTTCTCCGTGCTGAACGTCTTCACCGTGCTGGTCTACGCGGCCCTCGGCGGCTTCACCTTCTTCCTCGCCGTCTACCTGCAGAACGTGGTCGGCTGGTCGGCGCTGCTCACCGGTGTCGCGATGCTGCCGACGACCGTCCTGCTGCTGGTCGGCTCGGCGCGGGCCGGCGCGTTGTCGGCGCGGATCGGCCCCCGGCTGCCGCTGACCGTCGGGCCGGTGGTCGCCGCCGCCGGGCTGGTGCTGCTGCGCGGCGTCGACCCCGACGCGTCGTACTGGCGGGACGTGCTGCCCGGGGTGGGGCTCTTCGGGGTCGGCCTGACGCTGGTGGTGGCGCCGCTGACCGCCTCCGTGCTGGCGGCGGTCGACGACCGGTACGCCGGCGTGGCCAGCGGGTTCAACAACGCCGCGTCGCGGGCCGGCGGCCTGCTCGCGGTGGCCGCGCTGCCGCTGCTGGTCGGGCTCTCCGGCACCGGCTACGCGCAGCCGGGCGAGCTGACCGGCGCGTACCGGGGCGCGATGCTCTGGTGCGCCGGCCAGCTGCTGGCCGGCGCGGCGCTGGCCGCCCTGCTCATCCACCGGCCGGCGCGGCCGACGCCCGGCGGCCGGCGCCGCCCCTCCCCGCCCGCCTCGACGCCGCCAGAGCGGCCGTAACCAGCCCGCGGCCGGCGCCGCGCCTCCCCGTCCGCCTCGACGCCGCCAGAGCGGCGGTAACCAGCCCGCGGCCGGCGCCGCGCCTCCCCGCCCGCCTCGTCGCCGCCAGAGCGGCGGTGACCGGTGGCGCTGTTAGCGTCGGGCCATGGGTGATCAGAAGAGTGGGACGCCGGTCCGGCTGCGGTACCGGCTGCTGACCGGGCCGGACGACGCCGACTTCTGCCGGCGGGTCAGCGACCTGCTGGCCGACGGCTACCGGTTGCACGGCTCGCCGGCGGCAACCTTCGACGGACAGCGGGTGATCGTGGCGCAGGCGCTCGTCCTCGACGACGGCAATGCCGTCGTCGTGCCGGTCTGAGCAGGTGGTCGGGCTCCGGCGTGCGGGGCCCGACCACCCGTCGCTCAGCTTCGGGCGCGGTTGACGGCGCTGGTCACGGCCTTGATCGAGGCGGTGACGATGTTGGCGTCGGTGCCGACGCCCCACACCGTGCGGCCGTCCACCTCGCACTCCACGTACGCGGCGGCCTGCGCGTCCCCGCCGGAGGAGAGCGCGTGCTCGTGGTAGTCGAGCACCCGTACCGCCACGCCGACCGACTGGAGCGCGCCGACGTACGCGTCGATGGGGCCGTTGCCGACCGCGGTGAGGGAGTGGGTCTCGCCGCCCAGGCCGACGCGGGCCTCGATCTCGACCTTGCCGTCGGCGGTGCCGATGGCGTAGCCGGCCAGGGTGAGCGCCGGGTCGGCCTGGTGGTCGAGCAGGTAGTGCCGGGCGAAGATCTCCCACATCGTGCCCGGGTCGACCTCGCCGCCGTCGTGGTCGGTGACCTGCTGGACGACGCCGGAGAACTCGATCTGGAGCCGGCGCGGCAGGTCGAGCTGGTGCTCGCTCTTCATGATGTACGCGACGCCGCCCTTGCCGGACTGCGAGTTGACCCGGATGACCGCCTCGTAGGTGCGGCCCAGGTCCTTCGGGTCGATCGGCAGGTAGGGCACCGCCCAGGTGTGCTGGTCGATCGGCACCCCGGCCGCCGCCGCGTCCCTGGCGAGCGCGTCGAAGCCCTTCTTGATCGCGTCCTGGTGGGAGCCGGAGAAGGCGGTGTAGACCAGGTCGCCCGCGTACGGGTGGCGCTCGTGCACCGGGAGCTGGTTGCAGTACTCGACGGCCCGCTTGACCTCGTCGATGTTCGAGAAGTCGATCATCGGGTCGACGCCCTGGGAGAACAGGTTGAGCCCCAGCGTCACCAGGTCGACGTTTCCGGTGCGCTCGCCGTTGCCGAACAGGCAGCCCTCGACCCGGTCCGCGCCGGCCAGCAGCCCCAGCTCGGCGGCGGCCACGCCGGTGCCCCGGTCGTTGTGCGGGTGCAGGCTCAGCACCAGGCTGTCGCGGCGGGGCAGGTGCCGGTGCATCCACTCGATCGAGTCGGCGTAGACGTTCGGCATGGCCATCTCGACGGTGGCCGGCAGGTTGATGATCAGCTTGCGGTCCGGGGTCGGGTCGACCACCTCGATGACCTTGGCGCAGACCTCCAGCGCGTACTCCAGCTCGGTGCCCGTGTAGGACTCGGGGGAGTACTCGTAGTGGATGTCGGTGTCCGGCGTGTGGATCTCCGCGTACTTCTGGCAGAGCCGCGCGCCCTGGGTGGCGATGTCCGCGATGCCGTCGCGGTCCAGCCCGAAGACCACCCGCCGCTGGAGCGTGGAGGTCGAGTTGTAGAAGTGCACGATGGCCCGGCGCGCGCCGCGCAGCGACTCGAAGGTGCGCTCGATCAGGTGCTCCCGGCACTGGGTCAGCACCTGGATCGTGACGTCCTCCGGGATCAGGTCCTGCTCGATCAGCTGCCGGACGAAGTCGTAGTCGGTCTGGCTGGCCGAGGGGAAGCCGACCTCGATCTCCTTGTAGCCCATCTGCACCAGGAGCTGGAACATCCGGCGCTTGCGCTCCGGCGACATCGGGTCGATGAGCGCCTGGTTGCCGTCGCGCAGGTCCACCGCGCACCAGCGCGGCGCGGCCTCGACGTGCCGGGTCGGCCAGGTGCGGTCCGGCAGGTCGATCCGGAACTGCTGCTGGTACGGCTGGTAACGGTGGTAGGGCATCCGGCTGGGGCGCTGCCGGGCGATCGGATCGGTCTCGACGTCGGTGACGGGTTGAGCCATGACGGAGTGCTCCCCTTGGAACATGTGGCGTCAGCAATCGGAAGGTGTCGGCGAGGTGCCGGGCGACGGTGCCCGTGCGGTGCCGATGGAAAGTTCGGATGTGCTGGACGGCGCGGTTCGACTCCGCGACGAGGTGCCGGCCTTCAGGCCTCGTCGCGGCGACCAAGGAGGAGGTACGCCCGCCACATGACAGGGTCACCCTACGTGGCGGGGCGGGGGCGGGGAAGGCAGGTCCGGATTATGGGACCAGGGTCACCGGCGTCTCCGGAGCGGTCGTGCCGAGCCGTGGCGTCCGTCCGGCCCAGGCCACCACCGGCACGATCGCCAGCCCGATCAGCGCGAAGACGGCGGCGATCGGGTACCAGCCCCAGCCGCCGGTGGTCACCGCCAGCGCCGTGAGCCCCGCCGGAGCGATCAGGGACTGCACCCGCGTGCCGAACTGGAACGCCCCCACGTACGCGCCGCGCTGGGCGGCCGGTGGCAGTGCGGCGGTGAGCCCCCAGGCGCCCGCCGACTCGACCAGCTCGGCCACGATCAACAGCGTCGCGGCGGCCACCAGCACCACCACGGTCAGCGTGCCGCGGGTCGCCCCGGAGAGCGGAAGGACCAGGCAGAACAGGGCGATCAGCAGGGCGCCCCGGCGAGACGCCCGGGCCGCGTCCGGCGCGGTGTCGGCACCCCGGCTGAGGCGTACCTGGAGCAGCACCCGGACGGCGGTGCGAATGCTTGCTCGAACACTCATGGCGGCGAGCCAAGCGGATTTCCCATGCCCCGGTCCAAACTTTTAGGCTGAGCCGAATCCTGCCGTTGGAGGGACCGTGTCCGAGTTGCGGTTCAGCCTGGCCGATGTCGCCGGCGTCCGGTTCGCCGTCTCGCCGGCCAACGAGACGGTCATGAGCATCTGGGCCCTGAACGATCCGGTCCGCTACGCCTTGCACCTGCCCTGGATCGACCGGGCTCGGGCGACGCTGCGCCGCCCGGAGGTGGCCGACCGGGTCCGCCCGCTGGTGGAGCTGGCCGGGCCGCGTCGCTGGCTGCCCGATTTCCTCACCCCGGCGGCCCATCCGGGCACCGAGCTGGCCGACCAGCTCGACCAGATCGCCGCCACGCCGCCGGACGTCGTGGTCCGGGACGTGCTGTCGACCGCGTCGCGCCGGCCGCCGGGCCCGTTCGGGCAGGCGTTGCTCGCCGATCCTCGCGGGCTGTTGCCGCAGCTCGTCGAGGCGGTGCGGGTCTGGTACGACGAGGCGATCGCCCCGGACTGGCCGCGGATGCGGGCGCTGCTCGACGCCGACGTGGCGTACCGCGCCTCCCAGCTCGCCGAGGGCGGTGCCGGGCGGCTGTTCGAGCAGATCCACCCGAGCCTGCGCTGGCTCGGCGACCGGGTGGTCAGTGACGACCCGTTCGGGCGCGACTTCGACCTTCGTGGACGCGGGCTGGCGCTCAACCCCGGGATCTTCACCGATCGGCGCGTGCTGTGGACCCTGCTGGAGGAGTCGTTGCCCGTCGGCGTGTACCCGGTCCGGGCGGTCGGGACGCTCTGGGAGCGGGTCTCCACCTCGCCCGGCGACCCGCTGGCCCGGGTGGTCGGCGCCGGCCGGGCCGCGTTGCTGCACCTGCTCGGCACGGCGGCGACGACCACGGACCTGGCCCGGCGGACCGGGATGTCGGCCGGGAACGTCTCCCAGCATCTCTTCGCACTACATGCCGCCGGGTTGGTCGCCAGGTCCCGATCGGGGCGGCACGTGCTCTACCGCAACACCGAGGCCGGCGCTGCCCTGCTCCGGGCCGCTCGCGGCACCTGAGCCGACCGTACCGGCTCAGTGGAGCAGCAGAGCCGGCATCGGCCGGCGGCGCCGCAGTGCGGTCTCCCGGACGTAGAGGTCCGGCGGGAGGACGGCCGGGTCGCCGAGGCGGCCGACGGCGGCGACCACCAGCGGGCGGACGTCGCCGGGCAGCTCCAGCTCAGCCGCGAGGCGGGGCCGGTCCAGGCGGGTGAGCTGGCGTACGTGCAGGCCGAGCGCGGTGGCCTGCACGGTGACGTGGGCGACGGCCTGTCCCAGGTCGTACGCGGCCTGCTCGGGATCGCTGCCGGCGTGCGCGCCGAGCAGCAGTGCGGCCGCGTGCCGGGCCCAGCCCTGGTCGTCGTCGGGCAGCCCGACGAGGATCCGCTTCCAGGTCTCGTCCTGCCGGTGCCCGAGCGCGAACCGCCACGGCTGGGCGTTGCCGGCCGAGGGCGCCCAGCGGGCCGCCTCCAGCAGGGCGGCGACCTCGTCGGCGGTCAGCTCCGCGTCGGGGTCGAACGCGCGGGGACTCCAGCGGAACGCGAGCAGCGGGGTGAGGTCGGCCATGCGTCGAGTGTCCCGTACGGGTGATTCAGGGATTAAGAGAGGGATGTCCGAATGTGGCGAATCGCACCCGTAACGTCCTGACGGTCAGGGCGTTGCCGCGCTCGGGCTGTCGACCGGTTCCGGCGCCGCCGTGCCGAGCGGTTCGCGGTCCACCACCGGACCGGCGAGCTGCACGGTGGCCGGGGCCGGTGCGGGCGGCGCGGCCAGGACCAGCGTGCCGGCGACAGTCCGTACGGCGGTGGGCGTGCCGTCGCGGTCGTAGCAGTAGATGCCCACGTCCAGCGGGGCGTTGATCGACGCCGAGGTCGTCTCGACCGAGTAGCAGGCGCCCGCCGCGCCGGGCAGGGGCTCGGCCGGCGACACGGCGAGCGGGGCCCGACGGTCGGTCAGCACGTCCAGCCAGTCGGTGAAGGGGTGCTGGACCCGGGGATCGAGCCGGCGGGGCACGGCGTCGTCGGGGTCGCCGAGGCGCACGCAGCTCGGCGGCTCCGGCCGGGTGGCCGACGGCAGGGCGCACTGGTAGAGCCCGTCGGCGGTCGCGGCGAACGAGACGTCCGCGGTGCCGCCGAGCGCGCCGCCCGGGATGTCGACCCGCCAGGTGCCGTCGGTGGCGCGGGTCACCATGACCGTCCGGTCGGGGGCGTCGGAGGCGCGCAGCGTGTAGCCGGCGACCAGGTGCCGGTCCTGCGCCGCGGCGGCGAGCGCGGCCAGCTCGTCGCGCGCCGCGTCCATCCCGGCCACTGCGAGTGTCGGGGTGGAGGGCGGCGGAGCGGCCGGCTGGTCGGCGGTGCAGGCGACGAGAAGCGCCGGCAGGGCGAGCGCGAGCGCTCCGGCGAGGCGGCGAGCGGGCCGCGTGGGCGTGCCGGCGTCTCCGCCAGGAGCGGGCGGTGTGGGCGGGTGGGCGTCTCCGCCGGGGGCGGGCCGACGATCCCGGCCGTGGGGGCGGGCCGGACTCAGGTGGGCGTGCACGGGGCCATTCTGCGGGCCGGCGGCGGCGCGCGGGGGTCCCTGCCGCTCCGCCCGTCCGGCGTGTCGCGCGCCGCGTCGCCGCCGTCGGCCGGGCCGGATCGTGGGATCACCTGACCCGGCCGAACTCGCCGACCGATACCCTGGACGGGTCTGACACGCGCCGCCGGCCCCGACCGGCGGCGTCGGCACGCTCAGGGTCGTCGCTGGGAGGGAGCGCACCGTCGTGGCACTCGTGGTGCAGAAGTACGGCGGGTCCTCCGTCGCCAACGCCGAGCGGATCAAGCGCGTGGCCGAGCGGATCGTCGCCGCGCGCAAGGCCGGCGACGACGTCGTGGTGGTGGTCTCCGCGATGGGGGACACCACCGACGAGCTGCTCGACCTGGCCAACCAGGTCAGCCCGCTGCCGCCGGGCCGCGAGCTGGACATGCTGCTCACGGCCGGGGAGCGGATCTCCATGGCGCTGCTCGCCATGGCCATCCACAACCTGGGTTACGAGGCACGCTCGTTCACCGGCTCGCAGGCCGGCGTGATCACCACGTCGGTGCACGGGCGGGCGCGGATCATCGACGTCACGCCGGGCCGGCTCAAGGGCGCGCTCGACGAGGGCGCCGTGGTCATCGTGGCCGGCTTCCAGGGCGTCTCGCAGGACACCAAGGACGTCACGACGCTGGGCCGGGGCGGCTCCGACACGACCGCCGTGGCGCTGGCCGCCGCCCTGCGGGCGGACGTCTGCGAGATCTACACCGACGTCGACGGCATCTTCAGCGCCGACCCGCGGATCGTCCCCAACGCCCGGCACATCAAGCAGATCACCTACGAGGAGATGCTGGAGCTGGCCGCCTGCGGCGCCAAGGTCCTGCACCTGCGCAGCGTGGAGTACGCCCGCCGGGCGGGCTTGCCGATCCACGTCCGTTCGTCATACTCGACCAACACCGGCACGATGGTCACCGGATCGATGGAGGACCTTCCTGTGGAGCAAGCACTGATCACCGGGGTCGCCCACGACCGCAGCGAGGCCAAGATCACGATCGTGGGCGTGCCCGACGAGCCGGGCGCCGCCGCGCGGATCTTCGACACCGTCGCCGGCGCCGAGATCAACATCGACATGATCGTGCAGAACGTCTCCACCGAGGGCACGGGGCGCACGGACATCTCGTTCACCCTGCCCAAGACCGACGGCCCGACGGCCATGGCCGCGCTCAGCAAGATCCAGGAAGCGGTCAAGTTCAAGGGCCTGCTCTACGACGACCACGTCGGCAAGGTGTCGCTCATCGGGGCCGGCATGCGGTCCCACCCCGGCGTGGCGGCCGGCTTCTTCGCCGCCCTCGGCGCGGCCGGGGTGAACATCGAGATGATCTCCACCTCGGAGATCCGGGTCTCCGTGGTCTGCCGCGACACCGACCTGGACGCCGCCGTGCGCGCCATCCACGAGGCCTTCGACCTCGGCGGCGAGACCGAGGCCGTCGTCTACGCGGGGACGGGACGGTAGCCCCCGTGTCGTCGCTGCCCACCCTGGCCGTGGTCGGAGCGACCGGTGCCGTCGGCACCGTGATGTGCGAGCTGCTCACCGGGCGCAAGAACGTCTGGGGAGAGATCCGGCTGCTCGCCTCCGAACGCTCGGTCGGGCGGCGGGTGCGCTGCCGGGGCGAGGAGCTCACCGTCCGGGCGCTGACCCCGGAGGCGTTCGACGGCGTCGACGTGGCGATGTTCGACGTGCCGGACGAGGTCTCGGCGCAGTGGGCCCCGGTCGCGGTGAGCCGGGGCGCGGTCGCGGTGGACAACTCCGGCGCCTTCCGGATGGACCGCGACGTTCCCCTGGTGGTGCCGGAGATCAACCCCGAGCAGGTCCGCAACCGGCCGAAGGGGATCATCGCCAACGCCAACTGCACCACCCTCGCGATGATCGTCGCGGTGGCCCCGCTGCACCGCGAGTACGGTCTGCGCGAGCTGGTGCTCGCCTCCTACCAGGCGGTCTCCGGAGCCGGCCAGGCCGGGGTGGACACCCTGCACACCCAGCTCACCAAGATCGCCGGGGACCGGGCGCTCGGGTCGCGTCCGGGCGACGTCCGCCAGGCGGTGGGCGACGAGCTGGGCCCCTTCCCGGCTCCGCTGGCCCTCAACGTGGTGCCCTGGGCCGGGTCGCTGGCCGAGGCGGGTTGGTCGTCCGAGGAGATGAAGCTGCGCAACGAGTCGCGCAAGATCCTCGGGCTGCCCGACCTCAAGGTCTCCGCCACCTGCGTACGGGTGCCCGTGGTGACCGGCCACTCCGTCGCGGTGCACGCGGTCTTCGCGACCGAGGTCGACGCCGAGGGCGCCCGCGAGGTGCTGCGCAACGCCCCCGGGGTGATCCTGGTCGACGAACCGGCCGACGGCGAGTTCCCGATGCCGATCGACGCGGTCGGCACCGACCCGTCCTGGGTGGGCCGGATCCGTCGCGCCGTCGACGACCCGCGCGCCCTGGACTTCTTCGTCACCGGCGACAACCTCCGCAAGGGCGCCGCCCTCAACACCGCCCAGATCGCCGAGCTCCTCTCCAAGGAACTAACCACCCGCTAACCCCACCCCCGCGCGGCCCTGCCCCGCCACGCGCGTCCCCGCCGCCGGCGATCTTGCACTTTCTGCCCTGGCAAAAGGCACAAGCGGGACATAGTGAGGGCACGAAGTGCAAGATCGACGAGGGCGGGAGGCGGTCAGGCGGCGGCCAGGCGGACGCCGTCGCGGCCCTGCCGCTTCACCGCGTACAGGGCCTGGTCGGCGCGGCGGAGGGTGAGCTCGGGCGGCTCGCCGGGGCGGGGCAGGGCCACTCCCACGCTGATCGTCCGGCCGATCCGGCGCGCCTCCTCGGCGAGACGCTCGGCGATCCGGACCGCCTCGTCGGGCCGGTTCACCTCGATCACCGCCACGAACTCGTCGCCGCCGACACGGTAGAGCTCGTCGCCCTGCCGCAGCGCCCCCTCCAGGGCCCGGGCCAGCCGTACCAGCACCCGGTCGCCGGCCTGGTGGCCGTACGTGTCGTTGACGCTCTTGAAGCCGTCCACGTCGATCGCGAGCAGGGCCGTACGGCCGGGGGTGGCCCGCGCGATCCGGCGGCCGAACGGCCCGGTGTGCCCCAGCCCGGTCAGCGGGTCGGAGTTGGCCTGCTCGCGGAGCCGGGCGACGGTACGCAGCCGGTCCAGGCAGCTCCACGCCTGGCCGGCCAGCAATTCGAGCAGGTTGACGGTGGTCGGGTCGGGGCGCAGCAGCCGCTCGTCGGCGACCAGCAGCACGCCGCCGTGGTCGTCGGGCGGGCCGACCGGCACCGCGACCAGGGTGCGTACCCCGGCCCGGGCCAGCGGCCGGTGGTCGGGAACCGGTGGGTGCCCCGCCTCGCCGAGCGTGTAGCCCACGCCGTGGCGGTGGGCGCGGCTGATCAGCCGGTCCAGCGCGGCCGGGCCCGCCTCGGTCAGCTCGGCCCGGATCCGGGACTCGAACTCGCCGGGCGCGGCCGTCGGCGCGCCCAGCCGGGGCCCGTCCGGGCCGGCGAGCAGCAGTACGGCGGCGGAGAGGGTGGACACGTCCCGGGCCGCGCCGATCGCGGCGGCGAACAGGTCCCACTCCGTCGGGGCGGCGGTCAGCGCGGTGGCGTGCCGGAGCAGCTTCTCGCTGCGGCTCTCCCCCGGGGGCCCGCCGAGCGCCACGATCCGGGCGCCGAGCCGGGCCGCCAGCCGCTCGGCGGTGTCCCGCCACGGGGCCAGGTCGGCCGGCGCGCACCACTGGAGGTCGAGCACGCCGATCGGCCGGCCCGCCGGGTCCCGTACCGGCACGCAGACCTCGGCGGTGACGTCGGGGCGTACCGAAATGTAGTCGGGGTCGTCGGCGACGTCGGGCACGACGGCGGTCTCGCCGGAGGCGTACACCCGCCCGACGATCCCGGTCTTGGGCGGCACGGTCGAGAAGACCTGCCAGGAGCCGGTGGCCGCGACGCAGCGGAGCCGGTCGTGCACCTGGAGCAGGACCGAGATGGTGGCCGGCGCGTGCCGGGCGAGCGCGGTGACCGTCCACTGGCACGCCTCGACGGCGGTCGAGGCCATCGGCAGGCGGACCGTCACGTCACGGATGACTCGCTCGTGATCCACTGGGCACGTCGTTCCAGGTAGGGAGGGGGTTCCGGCCCGCGCGCGGGCCCGCACCAAGGGTACTCAGCGCCGCGTCGCCCCGCCCAGGAGCAAGATCGTCCACAGCCTTCGTACACATGTGCCATCCACAGGCTGTGGACAGGGCCTGTGGGTTCGGGCGGGCCGCGCGGCGGGGCCCGCGGCGATAGCGTGAGGGTCCCGGCCGAGTGGAGGCACCGATGCTCATCGCCCAGCTCAGTGACCCGCACGTGACCACCGGCGTGCTCGCCGCCGAACCGGCCGCCGGCCTGCACCGGGCCCTCGGCCGGGTGTTGGCGCTGGTCCCCCGGCCCGACTGCGTGGTCGTCACCGGCGACCTGGTCGACCACGGCCGCCCCGACGAGTACGCCGCGCTCCGCGAGATCATCGGCCGGTTCCCGCTGCCGGTGCACCTGGTCGCCGGCAACCACGACGACCGGGAGTCGCTGCTCGACGCCTTCGGCGGCACGCCCTGGCTCGGTGGCGGCTTCTCGGCCTACTACCACATCGACCACGCCGAGGCGACGATCGTGGTGCTGGATTCGCTGATGCCGGCCGGGGACGGCGCCGGCTGTCTCGGCGAGGACCAGCTCGGCTGGCTCGACGGGGTGCTGGCCGGCCGGCCGGAGGTGCCGGCCGTGGTCTGCCTGCACCACCCGCCGGCGCCGGTCGGCATCCCGTTCCTCGACGACATCCGGCTGACCGACGGCGACGGGCTGGCCGAGGTGGTCGCCCGGCACCCGCACGTCGCCCGGGTGGTCGCCGGGCACGTCCACCGCCCCGTGACGGTGAGCTTCGCCGGCACGGTGCTCACCACCGCGCCGAGCACCTGGCGGCAGAGTTCGCTCACCACCAGCGCCGACGAGCAGATCGGCTGGGTCGCCGAGCCGACCGGCTTCCTGCTGCACCAGGTCTCCGGGAGTGGCTGCGCCACGCACCTGGTGCAGGTCAGCCACGCCGCCGGCATGACGTGCGGGTTCTGACCGCGGGTGGCGGACCGCGGCGGGCGAGGTCTTCCGCGTCGCGTACGGGTCGAAGATGCGCACCGCCCGCCCGGGTCCGCCGGCGCCTGGGACGCGGCGGCCGTCGCCGCGCCGACCGTCGCGCCGGACCGGCGCGAGGTGCCGGGACGACCAACGCGTCGGCTGCTTTCCGGCACCGAACGCCGGCCGGCGACGGGACGGTCGGTGTCCGACGCCTCACCGCCCGGTCATCCCCGCGTCCCGTCGGACGACCGGCGTACGTCCCGTCGGGCCGGAGCTGATCAACCGGCCGGCCGCAATCGTCGGACGCGGTCGTTTCACCGTCCACAATCGCCTTCCGGCATCGATAGCCTCGGCCAGCCGTCCCCGAGTGGGGCACGGCTCAACGGCTCATCCGCCGGCCCGTGGGTCGGCTGTCCCGGTGGGGGAATCGCATGAGAAGAAGGCTGATCGGTCTCGCCGCGGCGTTCGCCGTCACGGTGGGCGTCTCGCTGACCACCGCAGGCCCGGCCCAGGCCGCCACCCCGGCCGTCCAGATCACCAAGGTCTACTACAACTCGCCGGGGGTCGACAACCGCTCGAACTCCAGCCTCAACGCCGAGTACGTCCGGCTGACCAACCGGCGCTCGGCCACCCTCAACCTGAAGAGCTGGACGCTGCGCGACAAGTCCAACCACGTCTACAAGTTCTCGGGCGACTTCAAGCTGCGCCCGGGGGCCAGCGTGGTGATCCACACGGGACGGGGCACCAACAGTTCCACCCACCGCTACTGGGGTTCGCGCGCCTACATCTGGAACAACACCGGCGACAAGGCGTACCTGCGCAACCCGTCCGGGACGCTGATCGACTCCTGCTCGTGGGGAAGCAGGGGCAGCTACACGAACTGCTGACGTGGGCACTGGCCCCGGGCGACCGGGGCCGGTGGCCGGTGTCGCCGTCGAGGCGTCGACGACCCGGTTGCCGTCGGCGAGCCGGCCGGGGCGGACCCCTGCCGGGCATGTCGGAAAAGCCCGACCGGATCTCCCGGCCGCAGGCGTATTCCCAGGTCCATCGGCCGCCCCGGTCGCGCGGTGGCCGGCGACGATGAGAAGCTGTCGGCATTCCGGCGGCGGTCCCCCATCGCCGTCGAGCGCGACCGAACCCTGCCGCACGGCGCGGCCGGCCCGGCGTGAACCGCCGCCCGGGTTGCCCGCGCCGGCTTCCCACGAGGAGTTCCATGTCCATCTCCGGGACGCGCCGGGCCGCCATCGGCCTGACCGTGCTCGCCGTGACCGCGTTCGGCGCGGTCACGACCACCCCCGACCGGGCGGACGCCGGCCCGAAGCCGGTCGACGTCAAGCTGCTCGCCCTCAACGACTTCCACGGCAACCTCGAACCGCCGACCGGCATCACCAACGGCACCATCGCCGGGCAGCCCGCCGGCGGGGCCGAGTATCTCGCCACCCAGCTCGCCGAGCTGCGCGAGCGCGCCGCCAAGAAGCAGAACACCATCACCGTGGCGGCCGGCGACCTGATCGGCGCCTCCCCGCTGCTCTCCGCCGCGTTCCACGACGAGCCGACCATCGAGGCGCTGTCGCTGGCCGGGCTCGACTACGCCAGCGTCGGCAACCACGAGTTCGACGAGGGCCCCGACGAGCTGCTGCGCATCCAGAACGGCGGCTGCCACCCGGTCGACGGCTGCGCCGACGGCACCCCCTACGAGGGCGCCGGCTTCCAGTACCTGTCGGCCAACGCGTTCCGGACCGCCACCGGTCAGCCGCTGCTCGCCCCGTACGCCATCCACAAGGTGCAGGGCGTCAAGGTCGGCTTCATCGGCATGACGCTGGAGGGCACCCCGCAGATCGTCAGCCCGCAGGGCGTCGCCGGCCTGAGCTTCGCCGACGAGGCGCAGACCGCCAACCGGTACGCCCGCGAGCTGCGCCGCCAGGGCGTCGAGACCATCGTCGTGCTGCTGCACGAGGGCGGCACGCAGGACGCCACCGGCGGCATCAACGACTGCAAGGGCATCTCCGGCCCCATCGTGGACATCGCCAACCGGATGGACCCGTCGATCGACGTCGTCGTCAGTGGCCACACCCACCAGGCGTACAACTGCGACATCGCCGGCAAGCTCGTCACCAGCGCCAGCTCCTTCGGCCGCCTGGTCACCGACATCGACCTCTCCATCGACCGACGCACCGGCGACGTCCTCAGCGCGAAGGCCGAGAACGTGGTGGTCACCCGCGACCTCGACCCGAACCGGGCGCAGACCGACCTGATCAACCGCTACAAGGCCGTGCTCGGCCCGGTGGCCAACCGTGAGGTCGGCCAGGCCACCACGGAGATCAAGAAGACCCAGGAGGTCCTCTACGACAAGACCCTGGGCGAGTCCCCGATGGGCAACCTGATCGCCGACGCGCAGCTCGCCGCCACCGACGACGAGCAGGGCGCGGTCGCCGCCTTCATGAACCCCGGTGGCGTACGCGACGAGCTCGACGCCGGCCCGGTCACCTACTCGGAGGCGTTCGACGTACAGCCGTTCGGCAACAACCTCGTGACGCTCGACCTCACCGGCGCGCAGCTCTACTGCATGCTGGAGCAGCAGTTCGTCGCGGGCCGGACGCTCTACCCGTCGTCGACCGTCCGGTACGTCGTCGACCCGGCCGGCACCACCGGCACCGCGGCGGACCCGTGCGCGGGCAGCCGGGTGGTCCGGGGCAGCCTCACCATCGGTGGCGTGGCGGTCGACGCCGGCACCACGTACCGGATCACGGTGAACAACTTCCTCTCCGGCGGCGGCGACGGCTTCACCGTCCTCACCGGCGGCACCAACGCGGTCACCGGAATGATCGACCTGGACGCGTTCGTGGCGTACCTGACCGCGCAGTCGCCGGTCTCGGCGCCGGCGCTGGACCGCATCCGCACCACCACGGAGGTCCCCGCCGCCTGACGCGGCGTCGCACCGCAGGCGGGCCCCGGAGCGGCTGCTCCGGGGCCCGTCTGCGTCTGGTCCGTGGCGACGCCGCTGAACAGCGGCTCGACCTGCTAGGCGCCGTCGGTCGGCTCGGCGGCGTCCCGCTCGAACAGCTCAGGCGAGGGTGGGGGCCGGGTCCGCGGCGGGCGGGGCGGCCGGGACTCGGCCGTCCTGGACGGCCGTCAGCAGGGGGCGCAGGGAGAGCGCGACCAGCGAGGCCACCAGACAGCCGCCGACGACCGTCGCGACCCAGATCCGGCCGTCGGCCGCGCCGATCAGGGGGCCGGCGGTGACCGGGCCGATCACCCCGCTGATGCCGAAGATCATCGAGCTCATCGCGTTGTACCGGCCGCGCAGCTCGTCGGTGGCGAGCGCGTTGGTCAGCGCCGGCATCACCGGCGAGAGCAGCGTCTCGCCGAAGCCGAAGATGGCCGAGCAGGCCACCACGCCGAGGGCGGCGAGCAGTGCGCTCTCGGTGCCGATCACCCCTGCCGCGCCGAGGACCAGCCAGGCGGTCGCGAAGACCGCGCCCACGACGGCCAGCGCACCCGTCCGGCTGCGCCCCTCCATCCGGCGGATGACCAGCAGCTGGGCGAGGACGATCATCACCGTGTTGCCGGCCAGCGCCCAGGCCACGATGCGCGGGGACACCTCCACCACCCGCACGGAGTACGCGGCGAAGCCCACCTCGATCTGCGCGTAGCCGCACGTCGTCAGGACCAGGCCGAAGATGACCAGCCGCCGGAACGGCCGGTCCTTCAGCACGGTGAGGTAGCCACCGGTCGACGGCCGGTCCCCGGTCGGGCCGGCGGTGAGCCGGCGACCGACCTTCGGCAGGCTGAGCAGGATCAGGGCGGGCATCAGGTAGCTGATCGCGTCGAGCACGTAGATCGCCTGGAAGGTGCCCGGGCGGGCGGTGTCGACGATCGCGCCGGAGGTCAGGCCGCCGATGCCGATGCCGAGGTTGAGCAGGGCGAAGTTCAGCCCGAAGACCCGCTGCCGCTCGTCGTGGTCGGTGAGCGAGGCGAGAATCGTGTTCTGCCCGGACCAGATGGCCGAGCTGCCGATCGCGACCAGGGTCATCACCCCGAACGCCGACGCGGTCGAGTCGACCAGCGCCAGCGAGCCGGTGCCGGCCGCCTCGATCAACAGGCACGGCACGACGATCCGGCGCGCGCCGAAGCGGTCGATGAGCGTGCCGCCGATCGGCGACAGGGCGAGGGTGACCGCGCCGTACCAGCCGATGACCAGACCGGCGCGGGCGTCGGTGAGGCCGCGGACGTCGGTCAGGTAGATGAACAGGAACGGCAGGGTGAGGCCGCGCCCGACCGCGGACAGCAGGGTGCCGACGAGGATCCGCCGGGCTTCCGGACGGCGGGGCAGGGCGCGACTGAGCATGTCCGCGATTCTGTGCGCCGGGTGCGACGACCCGCGAGCGCTTTACGGCCCCGGCCAGCGCGCCCCGGCACCCGTACGTGACCAAGGCCACGTCCCGGGTCCGGTTCCCGGGGTCGTGCCGGTCGCCGGGGCGTGCTCGCCGCCGCCGCGGGCCCGTGCTCGCCGCCGCCGGGCCGCGCCCGCTGTCGGGCCCGTCTGCGATGCTGGTCGGGATGACCACGACCTGGCGACACCTGCCCGCCCCGGCCCGCGAGATCGCCACGGCCGCCGTCGACGCGGTCGCCGCCGCGCGCGAGCACGACTCCGAGGCGTACGACGTGGCGGTGGCCCGGCTCGCGGCGGCCGAACGGTCGGGTCTGGTCCTGGGCGCGGTGGTCCGGCTCCTGCTGGAGGAGGGCCACCCGGACGGCCTGGACGGCGACGACGTCCGCCAGGTGCTCGAACGCTGCGTCCGGGGTGCGACCGGGTGGCGGCCCGACGTCGACCCGCACGTGGTGCTCGTCCTGCTGGCGGGCGCCCTGGGCGTCTACGATCCCGACGGCGACGAGGCCCCGCCCGACCCGGCCGCCGTGGCGCGGCACGCGCCGCTGCTCGTGGCCGACCTGCTCGCCGTGACCGGCCGGCCGCTCGACGGCTACCTGGCGGGCGCGTTCGCCGAGATCGCGCGCACCGAACACCACGACTGAGCGCGCGATCCGGCCGGCTGTCGGGGGCACCTGTGCGCCCGGTCGCCTCAGAGGTGCCGCGTCGGCGATGCCGCGAGCGCGGCTCCGCGCGCGAACGGGCGCCGCGTCGACACGGTGAAGGCCGATCTGACCCGCCGGCGGTGGTCTCCGGTGTGCCGCAGACCGCCCGGCCGTCGGGGCCGGGGCTCGCCGGGGCTTGGCCCGCTCGATGGTGGAGGCGGCGTCCCGACGGCCCCGGCGGCGTCCGTCCTCAGCGGACGGCGTAGTCGCCGAGCGCCGGTTCGAGCAGGTCGAACGTCCGGGTGCCGGCGACGGCCAGGGCGGCCGCGATGTCGTCCAGGTCGTCGCCGGCGAGCGTGCGCCGGATGGTCTCGGTGAAGAGGACCCGGTGCGCGGCGCCGAGCTGGGCGGCGACGGCGCGCGGCACGACGTCGCCGGGGCCGGCGTGCGTCTCCGCGACGAGCAGGTCGGCCAGGGCCTGCTCGCGCAGCTCATGGAACTCGCGCAGGCGGCCGGTCAGCGTCGGGCTCTCGACGATCATCCGGACGAACGGCAGGCCGGCGAAGCCGATCACCGGGTCCTGACGGGCGACGGCCGCCAGGAACTCCCGCCGCAGCGCGGCGAGGGCCGACTCCCCGGCGCCCCGCTCGGCGACGGTGCGGGCGAGCGAGCCGACGAACTCTTCGCTCAGGTCCAGGGCCATGTCCTCCTTGCGCGGGAAGTAGTTGGTGACGGTCATCTTGGCGACGTGCGCCGCCGCGGCGATCTCGGCGATGGTGACGGTCTCGAAGCCGCGCTCCATGAAGAGGCGGGTCGCCACGTCGGAGATCGTCTGGCGGGTCTCGCGCTTCTTCTGTTCGCGCAGGTTGGGGGTCGCTGAGGTCATGCCACACAGTCTCTCATAGGTTGGACACAAATTTGTGCTTGACATATCTGATGGGTCCGACCTAAAGTTGTGTCGTTCCCAACCGAGGAGGGCCCTTGAGTACGCGCCGCACACCGAAGGCTCCGACCACCGGTCCCGCGCCACGGATCGGCGCCCCGGAGAAGACCTCGAAGGGCGGTCGCTCCGGCGCCCGCGGGACCCGGCTGCCGCTTCGGCTGCCGCCCCGGCGAGGCCGCTGACGACCCCGCCGCACACCCCGACCGCTCGGCCCCTCCCGCTAGGAGAAACATGAACGTCACCGCCACCACCGTGTCCCTGACCGTCGACGACGTCATCGCGTCCCGCGACTTCCTCGTCACGCACCTCGGCTACGAGGAGAAGGCCGCCGCCGACGGGTTCGCCTCGCTCAGCCGGGGCGACGCGGCCGCCGACGTCGTGCTGCTGCGACGGGGGATCGAGGTGCTCCCCGAGGACCAGCGCGACCAGCGGGCGTCCGGGCTGATCCTGGCGTTCACCGTGGCCGACCTGGCCGGGGTGCTGAGCCGGCTGGAGAGCGAGGGGGTCGCCATCACCATGCCGCTGCGCGAGGAGCCGTGGGGCGAGCGGCTGTTCCAGGTCACCGACCCCAACGGTGTGGTGATCCAGTTCGTCGAGTGGGCCACCCCGGCCGCCGGCTGACCCGCCGCGCGCCGCCACCGGGCACCCGGTGGCACCCGAGGCCCGCGCCGCCGCACCCAGACGTCAGGGGCATGTCCGCCGAGCGGGCATGCCCCTGGCCGTACGCGCCGGCGAGCGCATGTCGTCCCGCGCCCGGTGCCTGGCTCCCGACGCTCGGTGCCCGGAAAGCCCTTCGCCTCGCCCCGGGCGCGTCGCCCGGGGCCGATGCGGCCGGGGGCGGCGGCGGTCAGCCGCAGCCGACGACCGCGCCTGCCTTCTTGTCCGTCGGCCGCTGGATCACCTGGATCTCGTCCACGCCCGGCAGGTGGCGGACCGGCGCCAGCCGCGTGCAGTCGAACTCCCTGCCCTCGGTCGTGAGCCGGAACGACTCGGGCATCGCATCGGCCGAGACCTGCGCGATCATGTCCGGCCTGTCCTTGAACGTCTCCCGGAACTGCTGCCACGCCTGCTCGCGGCCCTCGAACCTGATGCCCCCCACCGGCTCCAGCCCGTGCAGGGCCGACTCGATGGCGGCCTTCTGCTCGGCCGTGGCGTCGTTGCTGAGGAAGACGTTGACGGCGTACTGGTGCTGGTCGCCCCGGACGACGAACAGGACCACGGCGGTCGCGACGAGCGCCCCCACCAGCATGGCGACAGCGGCGACCAGCAGGAGCGGACCGCGCCGGCGCCGCGCGGGCGTCGACTCGTCCGACGAGGCAACCGGGACGGCAGGCGGCTGAGGGGACCCAGCGGCTAGGTGTGGCTGTTCGGCGGCGCCCACGGGTGACGACTCGTCCAGGGGCGGCTGGGGGATCGGCTCCGACACGGTGCACAGTAAAGCAGCCGGGGCCGGGTGGCGGCGGCCCCGGCAGCGCTCATCCAGCCGAGCCGGTCCGGGTTGGGTGTGAGCGTCAGGAGGTACGAGAGTCGCGGTTCTCGCGGTTCGCGAGGACCTCGGCCATGTGTGTCTGCGCCCAGTCTCTGAGCCCGCGCGTCATGTGATGAAGCGAGCGGCCGAGGTCGGTCAGCTCGTAGGAGACGGTGACCGGGACGGTTGGCGTCACGGTACGGGTGAGCAGGCCATCGTGCTCCAGCGAGCGTAGCGTCTGGGTCAGCATCTTCTGGCTGACCCCGGCCAGGAGGCGAGAGATCTCGGAGTAACGCATCGCCTTCGGAGCGTCTGCGTGTGCTGCACCGGGCCGGCCAGGGTTGTTGTCGCCGCCCAGCGCGCACAGGATCAGGACGACCCACTTGTCCGAGATTCGGTCGAGCAGCTGCCGGCTGGGGCACCCCGCCAGGAACGCGTTGTACTCCACCTTGGCCTGAGCCCTCTTCTGGGCCGCCTTCATCGTCGTCACTGCTCGCACCTCTCACCGATGGGTGGGTTACGCACTCCAGGGTGCCTACTTCCCGACAGGAAGTTTCTCTCCAATGCTGATGCAGGGAGGCAGTAGGCGCCACCCCCAAGCTCGCAGACGAAAGGCAACAGGATGAGCACACCCTCCTTCTCTCTTCCCGGCGGCACCTGGACCCTGGGTGACCTGACCGTCACGCGGTTCGGCTACGGCGCCATGCAACTGGCCGGCCCGTGGGTCATGGGGCCGCCCACCGATCGCGAGGGTGCCCTGGCCGTTCTGCGTGAAGCGGTCGACCTCGGCATCACCCACATCGACACCAGCGACGCCTACGGGCCGCGCGTCACCAACGAGTTGATCCGCGAGGCACTGCACCCCTATCCCGAGTCGCTGCACATCGTGACCAAGGTGGGCGCGACCCGCGACGAACAGGGTGGCTGGCCCACGGCCCGGCGACCCGAAGACCTGCGCCGCCAGGTCCACGACAACCTCAAGTCCCTCCGGCTCGACGTACTCGACCTGGTCAACCTCCGACTCGGCAACGCCGAAGGTCCCCAGCCCGGCTCGCTCGCCGACGCGTTCGCCACGCTCGTGGAACTCCAGCAGCAGGGCCTGGTCCGCCACCTCGGGGTCAGCAACGCCACCGAGGAGCAGGTCACCGAGGCACAGAGCATCGCGCCGATCGTGTGCGTGCAGAACATGTACAACCTCGCCCACCGCCACGACGACAAGCTCATCGACCGGCTCGCCACCGAAGGCATCGCGTACGTGCCCTTCTTCCCCCTCGGGGGCTTCACCCCGCTTCAGTCCTCGGCTCTCTCGGCGGTCGCCGCAAGACGGGAGGCGACCCAGATGTCCGTCGCGCTCGCCTGGCTGCTGCAGCGATCACCGAACATCCTGCTCATCCCCGGCACGTCATCGACAGCACACCTGCGCGAGAACATCGCCGGCGCGGGACTCTCCCTCTCGCACGAGGACTTGACCGAGCTGGATGACATCGGCCGCTGAATGCCCCGTGGCCGAACGGCCCACAGGCCACGGTTCATGTTTCGGTCCCGGTCGCCCTCGCGCGACCGGGACCGGAGCAGGACGGTTCGGCCGACTGGGCGCCCCACGAGCTGCGCCACAGCTCCGTTCCGGTGCTGCCGAGCGGCGGTGTGAGTCTGGAAGACGTTGCCGACCTGTGCAGGCACTCCGGAACCACGGTCACGGAGAAGGTCTACCGGCACCAACTGCGGCCGGTTCTGTTGAGCGGGGCGGTCGCGATGGATCGCATCTTCGCGCCTACCCCGGAGCGGTGGTCACTCGGTTGGTCGCCCAGGAAGCACTAGAGGGCACATCCATCGATCGGATGTGCCCTCTCACCTGGTCGGGGTGGCCGGATTCGAACCGACGACCTCTTCGTCCCGAACGAAGCGCGCTACCAAGCTGCGCCACACCCCGAGGCGTGCCGACAAATAGTAGCCCACCCTGTTCGGTGGTCCAACTCGGTACCCCCACCGCCCCGGCGCCCGGTGGATCGGGTGCCGGGGCGGCAAGATCCGCGCAACTTCCCGGATCTCGTTGGCTCCCGTCGAGCGGATGCCACTACATCCCGGAAGTTGCGCGGATCTTGGGGCGCGGGGCGCGGGGTGCGCAGCGCGGGGTGCGGGCGGCCTGCGGGGGCGGTCAGCGGGGGATGAGGGTGAGGATGCTCGCCTCGGGCGGGCAGGCGAACCGTACCGGCGCGGTCGGGTGGGTGCCGAGGCCGGCGGAGACGTGCAGCCAGGAGTCGGAGCCGGGCCAGCGGTGCAGGCCGCGCGCCATCGAGCGGGGCAGGCCGCAGTTCGTGACCAGCGCGCCGACGCCCGGCACGCAGACCTGGCCGCCGTGGGTGTGCCCGGCGAGCAGCAGCCCGAAGCCGTCGGCGGCCATCCGGTCGAGCACCGCCGGCTCGGGGGAGTGGGCGAGCGCGATCGACAGGTCCGCGGCGGGCGACACCGGTCCGGCGACGGAGTCGTAGTCGTCGCGTTCGATGTGCGGGTCGTCCACGCCGAGCAGCTCGACCGCGCGGCCGCCGGCCTTGACGGTGGTGCGGGCGTTGTTGAGGTCGGCCCAGCCGGCGCCGGTGAGCACGTCGCGCAGCTCCTCGTGCGGCAGCTCGACGCCCTCCGTGTACTCCCGGTCGGGCAGGAAGTAGGTGAACGGGTTCTTCCAGACGGGGCCGGTGTAGTCGTTGGAGCCGAAGACGAAGCCGCCCGGGTAGTCGAGGAGGGGCTGGAGGGCGCGCAGCACGCCGGGTACGGCGTCGGGGTGCGCCATGTTGTCCCCGGTGACCACGACGAGGTCGGGGTCGAGCGCGGCCAGCGACGCCACCCAGCGCTGCTTGCGGCCCTGGTCGGGCGTCATGTGCAGGTCGGACAGGTGCAGGACGCGCAGCGGCTCGGCGTCGGCCGGCAGCACCGGGACGTCGTACCGCCGCAGGGTGAACATGTTGCGCTCGATGAGCGACGCGTACGCCAGGGTCGCCGCGCCGAGGGCGGCGGTCCCGGTCGCGAGCCGGAATAGTGTGCGCTTTCGCATGGCATTCAGGGTAGTTTCACCGTCCATGAGCACGCTGAAGGACCGCCTCACCGCCGACATGCGCGCCGCCCTCAAGGCGCGCGACGAGCTGACCACCTCCACGCTGCGGATGGCGTTGGCCGCCGTCGGCACCGCCGAGGTCGCCGGCAAGGCCAAGCGCGAGCTCACCGACGACGAGGTGCTCGCGGTGCTGACCAGGGAGGCGAAGAAGCGCCGGGAGGCCGCGACCGCCTTCGCCGACGCCGGCCGCGCCGAGCAGGCCGCGAAGGAGACCGCCGAGGGCGAGGTGCTGGAGCGCTACCTGCCGAGCCAGCTCTCCGACGCCGAGCTGACCGAGCTGGTCGCGGGGGCGCTCGCCGCGGGCGGCTTCACCGGCAAGGCGCAGATGGGCCCGGCCATGAAGGCGGCCCAGGCGGCGGTGGCCGGCCGGGCCGAGGGCGGTCGGGTGGCCGCCGAGGTACGCCGGCAGCTCGGCCTCTGATCCCCGGCGCGCCGGGCCGCGTACGCGAAACGGGCGGGCACCCCCACGAGGGGTGCCCGCCCGTTGTCGTCCGGCCGGCTCAGCCGCCGGGTCGGTTCGGCGGGCGGCCTGGGCCGGCCGGCGGACCGTTGGGGCCTTGCGGCGTGGTGCCGCCCTGGGTGGCGCCGCCGCCGGCGCTGATCTGGATGGTCACGACGCCGCCCTTGATGGTGCGGCCGTCGGGGCTGGTGCCCGCGGCCTTGCCGGGGGCGCAGGTCGACGCGACCTTGATGTCGGAGACGACCGCGTCGAAGCCCTCCGCCTCGATCCGGGACTTCGCCTGCTCCACGTCGAGGCACTTCACGTCGGGGATCCGGCGCTGGTCGCCCTCGCGGATCTTCTGGCCCGGGGGTTCGAAGTTGATCCGCTTCTTGCCCTTCATGGCGTCGCGCAGCGTCTCGTAGACCGGCGGGTTGATGCCGTCCTTCTGGTTGTGCTTCATCTTGACGTTGGTCTGCGGCCAGTCCGGGTCGGCCATGATGCCGGCCACCGCGTACTGCCTGGTCATCGCGACCAGCGAGGCGGTCTTCTCCGAGTCGGTGGTGCCGGACTTGCCGGCGACCGGGGCGTCGACGATGCCCTTGACGCTCGCGGCCGTACGGCTGCCGCCGCACCGGCTGGTGGAGGAGTTGTCGCCGACCGGGCAGCGGGCGGCGTCGACGGCGGCGCGGGCCACCTCGGTGCTGACGCGCTTCTCGCAGCGCGGGTTGGCGACGTCGAGCTTCTTGCCGTCCGGGTCCCTGATCTCCTGCACCGGGATGGGCTCGCAGTACTTGCCGTCGGCGGCGAGGGTGGCGTACGCGTTGGCCAACTCCAGCGGGGTGGTCTGCGAGACACCGAGGGTGAAGGCGCCCCACTGGTGGGCGGCCTCCTTGCTGCCGGCGAACTTGGCGTCCTCGGCCTGCCGGAACTGGATGCCGAGCCGCTTGGCCACGTCCACCACGTTCTCCGCGCCGACCTTCTGCTGCAGCGGCACGAAGTAGGTGTTGGTGGACTGGGCGAAGGCGCTCCACATGGTCTGGACGCCGCCGGCCTTCTTGTTGGAGTTGGTCGGGCAGTAGAAGTGGGTGCCGGGGCACGCCGCCGGGCTGCTGCTGCTGATGATGTATTCCGACTTGAACTGCTGCGGGGCGTTGAACGTGTAGCCGAGCGGGACGCCCTTCTCCAGCGCCGCAACGATGGTGAACATCTTGAAGGTCGAGCCGGCCTGGTAGCCCGTGATGCCGTCGCCGCCGGTGAGCAGCGGGTTGACCGTGTTCGGGTAGTTGCCGCGCTTGCCCTTCTTGCGCTGCTTCGGGTCGCTGTGCATCTTGTTGGCCGGCTTGTTCGGGTCGTCCAGCTTGAAGGTGCGGTTCACCGCCAGCGCCCGGACCCGGCCGGTGCCCGGCTCGACCACCGCCACCATGGCGGCTTCCTTGCTGTTCTCCGGCTTGGCGCGGCGGACGGCCTTGTCCGCGCCGTCCTGCGCCGGCACGTCGAGCGAGGTGATGATCTTGTAGCCGCCGCTCTTCAGCCGCCGCTCCCGGTCGTACGTGGTCGAGCCGAACGTCTCCTGCTGCATCCACCAGCGGTAGAGGTAGTCGCAGAAGAAGCCCCAGCCCTTCTTGTTGGTCGCGACGCAGCCGTTGGGGGCCCGCTTGCCGGTGATCACGAGCTTGGTGGCCTTCGCCGCGTCCGCCTCCTGGCGGGTGATGGCGCCGGTCTCGACCATGTTCTCGATGACGTAGTTGCGCCGGTCGACCGCCGCCTTGTAGCCGCTCTTGGTGGTCGGGTCGTTGGTACTGGGGGCCTTCACCATGCCGGCGAGCATGGCCGCTTCCTCGATCTTCAGCTTGCTCGGCGGCTTGTTGAAGTAGACCTGGCTGGCGGCGTAGACGCCGTACGCGCCGTTGCCGAACGCGGCGATGTTGAGGTAGCGCTCCAGGATCTCGTCCTTGGAGAGCTCCTTGTCGATCTGGAGGGCGTAGCGCATCTCGCGCAGCTTGCGGGCGCTGGTGTCCTCGGTGGCCGCGACCACGTCGGCCGGGTGGGTCGCCGAGTAGGCGATGGCCAGCCGGACGTACTGCATGGTCAGCGTCGAGGCGCCCTGCTGGCTGGCCGCGTTGGACTGGTTGTTGACGAAGGCCCGGGCGATGCCGTTGAGGTCCACGCCGTTGTGCTTGTAGAAGTCGTGGTCCTCGGCGGCGATGATCGCCTTCTGCATGACGGGCGCGATGTCGGCCAGCTTCACGTCCCGACGGTTCTCGTCGTACATGGTCGCCAGCGGGGTCTTGCCGTCGGAGGCGTACAGGTAGCTGATCTGTGGCGCCCGCGCCACGGTCAGCTCCTTGGGTAGTGCGCCGAAGGTCTCGGCGCCGGCCTTCGCGGCGAGGCCGGACATCGCCACCGCGGGGAAGGCCGCCGCTGCGACCACCACGCCGGCCAGGAGGCCACATATGAGCAGCGATGCGGCGTTGGTCAGCACATTGTGGTCACGTTTCCGCATCCAGGTCACCTCGACAGGGTACGCGAGTAGGGAACGAGGGGCGCTGGGGCGTTCTTTCCCCATTTCCTGCGCGCGCCGACCTCGTTGTGCTAAACGCATGACCCCCGGTGCGGGGTTGCGTGAATCCGGTGCCGAGTCTCCCTTCTTCCCGAGGGGGCCCGCAGCGTTTTCACGGACTTCGGCGGGGTAACCGGCGGTCGCGAAGCCCGGGAAGCCGGGAGTGTCCGGAATGATGGATTTAGCCGACAACGTTGCGTAATCGGGTGACTACAGAGCATGATGGGGGGCGGCGACAGAGCCACATGTCGCCCGTGCCGCCTTGGGGAAGGCGCGCCGGGCGACCGGGGGGAATTGCCGGCTGGTCCGCGACGGGGTCGGTAGGTACTGCAAGGGGGGACGAGTACAGATGGGCATGATCACTGACTGGCCGTCGCTGGCGGCGTGTCAGAACGGGGACCCGGACGCGTTGTTCGTACAGGGCGCCGAACAGAACGTGGCCAAGCGGATCTGCCGGAGCTGCCCAGTCCGGTACGAGTGCCTGGCCGACGCGCTGGACAACCGGATCGAGTTCGGGGTGTGGGGTGGCATGACCGAACGCGAACGCCGCGCGCTGCTGCGCCGTCACCCCCAGGTGACGAGCTGGCGCAAGATGTTCGAGGCCGCGATGAAGAAGAACGCCAAGGACAAGGCGGGCAAGGACAAGATCCTCGTCACCGCCGCCGGCTGAGCGCCGTCACGGCCGGCTGATCGCCGCGCCGATCGTCCGCAGCCCGTCGACGTCGTGCACGTCGGCGGGCTGCGCCGTCACCGACACCGCCGGCACCGCCGGGAACGCCTCCGTGAACCGGGCCGCCACCTTCCGCTCGCGTACGGCCTGCTGGGCCAGGGCCGCGTGGGCCCGCAGCACGTCGACGGTGCCCTCGTGCCCGCCGAGGGCGGCCAGCCGCTCCGCGGCGGCCAGGCTCTCCGCCGCGTCGAGGCCGGGCACCGCCGGGCGGTGCACCCGGTTGAGCACCAGGCCCGCCAGCGGCATCTTCTCCTCGCGCAGCCGGCCCGCGAAGTAGGCGGCCTCCCGCACCGCGTCCGACTCCGGCGCCGCGACCAGCAGGAAGGCCGTCTCCCGCGCCTGGAGGATGCGGTACGTCTGCTCGGCGCGCTGCCGGAACCCGCCGAACATCGAGTCGAGCGCCGCGACGAAGCCGGACAGGTCGGTCAGCAACTGGGCGCCGAGCACCTTCTGCACGACCTTGGAGAACATCCCGAACGAGGCGGTGACCAGGCTGAACATGCTGCGGCCGCCGGTGCGCGCCGGGGCCAGCAGCAGCCGCAGCATCCGGCCGTCGAGGAAGCGGGACAGGCGGGCCGGCGCGTCGAGGAAGTCCAGCGCCGAGCGGGACGGCGGGGTGTCCACCACGATCAGGTCCCACTCGCCCCGGGCGTGCAACTGGCCCAGCTTCTCCATCGCCATGTATTCCTGCGTGCCGGCGAAGGTCGAGCTCATTGCCTGGTAGAAGGGGTTGGCGAAGATCTCTTCCGCCTTCGCCCGATCGGTGTGCTGGAGCACCACGTCGTCGAAGGTGCGCTTCATGTCCAGCATCATGGCGTGCAGCTCGCCGCCGCTGGCCTCGACGTCGATCCCCTTGACCTGGCGGGGGGTGTTGTCCAGCTCGGTCAGCCCCAGCGACTGGGCCAGCCGGCGGGCCGGGTCGATGGTGAGCACCACCGTGCGGCGGCCGTGCTGCTCGGCGGCCCGCAGCGCGAGCGCGGCGGCCGTCGTCGTCTTACCCACCCCGCCCGCCCCGCAGCAGACCACGATCCGCACGCCCGGATCGGCGAGGATCTGGTCGACGTCCAGCTGCGGCGCCGCGTCTTCGGAAGGCACCAATCGAGCGTATCGGGCCGGGTCGGCCGGCGCGCCCGTGCCGCCGGCAGGTGTGAGTCAATCCGCCCGGACGAGGGCCTCGGCGAGCCGGTCCAGCCCGGCGCGGTCCACCCCGTCGGGCAGCAGTGGCAGCTCGGTCAGCGGCAGCCCCAGCTCCGCCAGCTCGGTGCGGAGCGAATCCTCCAGCTCGCGGCGGATCGCCTGGTCGCGTGCCTCCGCGGCCAGCCCGGCGACCGTGCCCCGGTCCGTCGGCAGCCCGGCGGCGCGCAGGCCCCGCTCCAGCTCGGCCTGGGTCACCGCCCGACCCGCGGGCAGCGGCGGCCGGGTGCCGTTGACGATCACCCGGCCCACCGGGAAGCCGAACGCGGTCAGCTCGGCGATGGCGTCGACCGTCTCCTGGACCGGCATCTCCTCCAGCAGGGTGACCACGTGCACGGCGGTGATCGGGGAGCGCAGCAGCGCCGCGACGCCCTCGCTCTGGGTCTTGATCGGGCCCACCTTCGCCAGCCGCGCCGTCTCGGCGGTGACGTTGAGGAAACGGCCGATCCGCCCGGTCGGCGGGGCGTCCAGCACCACCGCGTCGTACGCGCGCCGCTGCCCCACGGTGCGGGTGGTGGCCTCCTTCACCTTGCCGGTGAGCAGCACGTCCCGCAGGCCCGGGGCGATGGTGGTGGCGAAGTCGATCGCCCCGAGCTTGCGCAGCGCCCGGCCGGCCGCGCCGAGCTTGTAGAACATGTCGAGGTATTCGAGCAGGGCCTCCTCGGCGTCGACCGCCAGGGCCCGCACCTCACCGCCGCCCGGCGCGTCGGTCAGGTGCCGCTCCTCGTAGGGCAGCGGGTCGGTGCCGAAGAGCTGGGCGATGCCCTGCCGGCCCTCAACCTCGACCAGCAGCGTGCGCCGGCCGTCGGCGGCCAGCGCCAGGGCCAGGGCGGCCGCGACGCTGGTCTTGCCGGTGCCGCCCTTGCCGGTCACGACGTGGAGGCGGGCCGGCCACTCCGCGCCGGCCGGGCCGGTCGCCCGCTCTGCTGCTCGCACCCGTCGAGCCTATCCAGCGGACGGGCTCACGCGACCTCGCAGACCCGCCAACCCGTCTTCTTCACCACCGTGAACCGCAGGTCCTGCTCGGCGATCTTCTCGTCGGCGGTGGTCATGGTCACCTTGGTGGTGACGGTGGCCCGGTCGCCGGTCTGGTCGTCCACCTTGGGGCTGCTCCACCGGAACCGGGGGTTCCGGTGGGTCGAGGCGTACTTCTCGACCTCGGCGACCTTGGCGGCGACCTTCTTGTCGTCCCGTGCCGAGGAGCAGACCAGGGCGGCGGCCCGGCCCGCGTCGCGGTCCTGGTAGACGGCGGTGAGGAACTGCTCCACCGCGGCCACCGGCTCGCCGGCGCCCGTGCCGCTCTCGGCGTCGCGCAGGGTCAGGAAGGCGACGGCGCCGCCACCGGCGCAGAGCAGCAGGATCACGGCCAGGGCGATCGAGGCGATCAGCACGCCGCGCTTCTTCCTGGGTGCGCCGGGCTGCGGGTAGGGCGGATGTCCCGCCGGCGGCGGCGGGACCGGCGGGCCCGGGGCGGCGTACGGCGGGGCGGCGGGCGACGGGGTGGCGTACGGCGGGGCGGCGTACGGCGGGGTGGCGGGCGGCGGGGTGGCGCCGAACGGGGTCGGGGACTCCGGCTGGCCGGCCGGCGATCCGACGGGGCCACCGCTGGGCGGTTGGGTCATCTCTTCCCCCGGGGGTGCGACGCCGCCGCCTCCCGTGGCGACAGCGTGATCGAGCTGGCGGCGAGCCGGCGAGCGCCCGTCCGACCGGAAGGGTAGCGGTCTATCGGCGCCTCCGGTGGGTCGGCGGGCGCAGTCGGATTCCCCGCCGGACGTGTGTCGCATATGTGACTTGACGTGACCGGCCGTGCGCGTCCTGTTGGCGGGACTTCCGATCCGGTCCTACGTTCTGACCGTCGCGGGGGAACGGGGCCGGGCGGAACGGCCGGGCCCCGGACGATGACGTGAACAGGTACGACGTCCGGAGGCGAGGGCATGCGCGACGTGGACAACAACCCCCGAGGCCAGTTCCCGGCGGGCGACCGGGCGTGGCGGGCCGGGACCGGCTCCGGCGAGGCCGAGGGCGTGGTGGGCGGCCTGCCGATCAACGAGCGGTCGTACCGCCGGTTCGCCGATCCCGTCGAGGTGCGCGCCGTGCACCGGCCCGGCGCGCGCGGCCGGGACGAGGAGGAGCCCGGGTACGTCATCCACCTGCCGATCCGGGTCGCCGACCTGGCGGCGGCCACCGCGCTGGCCGGCACGGTCGCCACGTCGCTGAGCTTCCTGCCGGAGCTGGACGCCGGCGAGACCACCGTCTCCACCGCCGACGACCAGAACAACCGGCACCGGGTCTTCTGCGACCTGCTGCTGCCGGACCGGTCCCGCTGCCCCCAGCCGTACGAGCACGGCGGCCCCTGCGGGGAGCTGCCCGTCGCTCCGGAGCAGCGTCCCGCACCCCGGCCGTCCGCCGGACCGTAGGCTGTGCGTCGAAGAGCCGTACTCCATCCAAGGGAGCCCTCCACCGATGCAGAAGTGGGAATACGCCACGGTCCCGCTGCTGGTCCACGCGACCAAGCAGATCCTCGACAACTGGGGCGAGGACGGGTGGGAACTCGTCTCCGTGGTTCCCGGCCCGAACCCGGAGCAGCTCGTCGCGTACCTCAAGCGGCCGAAGGCGTGAGCGGCATGACCAACGGTCCCCACGCGAAGCTCGCCGAACTCGGGCACGAGCTGCCCGAGGTGGTCCCGCCCGTGGCCAGCTACGTGCCGGCCGTGCAGTCCGGGCAGCACGTCTACGTCTCCGGGCAGTTGCCGATGGCCGGGGGCAAGCTCCTCGCCACCGGCAAGGTCGGCGCCGGCGTCTCCGCCGAGCAGGCCAAGGACCTGGCCCAGCGGTGCGCGCTCAACGCCCTGGCGGCGATCGACTCGCTGGTCGGCCTGGAGAACGTCGTCAAGATCGTCAAGGTGACCGGCTTCGTCGCCGCCGCCCCCGGCTTCACCGCCGTCCCGGGCGTGATCAACGGCGCCTCCGACCTGTTCGGGGCGGTCTTCGGCGAGGCCGGCCGGCACGCCCGCAGCGCCGTAGGCGTCGCCGAGCTCCCCCTCGACGCCCCCGTAGAGGTAGACGTAATCGTCGAGGTCGCCTAACCCCCGCGCCCCCGCCCGCCCCGCGATCTTGCACTTACCGCCCCGGCGAAAGCCGCGAAGGGGGACGTAACCCGGGCGGAAACTGCAAGATCGCGGGGCGGGGCGGCGGGGGCCGTACGATCGCAGCCATGACGGGGCACTTCACCGCGCCGGCGGCGGCGCTCGCCGACGAGCTGCCGGACTGGGTGACGCTGCTGCGCGCCCCCAACCCGGGGCCGATGACGCTCGACGGCACCAACACCTGGCTGCTGCGCGCACCCGGCCAGGAGCACGCCGTCGTCGTCGACCCCGGCCCGGCCGACGAGGGGCACCTGGCCGCGATCGCCGCGCGGGGGCCGATCGGGCTGGTGCTGATCACCCACGGCCACCCGGACCACACCGACGGCTCGCGCCGCCTGCACGACCTGCTCGACGGGGTGCCCGTCCGCGCGGCCGACCCCACGCACACCCTCGGCGGGGAGCCGCTGACCACCGGGGACGGCCTCGACGGCCACGGCCTGGGCATCCGGCTCCTGCCGACCCCCGGGCACACCGGCGACTCGGTCTGCTTCCTCGTGGAGCACGGCGACGAGCGGGTCGTGCTCACCGGCGACACCATCCTGGGCCGGGGCACCACCGTCGTCGCCCACCCCGACGGGCACCTCGGCGACTACCTGGACAGCCTGGAGCTGCTCTCGACGTACCGGGGGATCCCGGCGCTGCCGGGGCACGGCCCGGCGCTGGCCGACTGCGCCGCCGCCGCGGAGTTCTACCTCGCCCACCGCCGGGCCCGGCTCGACCAGGTCCGGGCGGCGGTCGCCGAGGGCGCCGGCACCGCGGCCGAGGTGGTCGCGAAGGTCTACGCGGACGTCGACCGGTCGCTGTGGTGGGCGGCCGAGTGGTCGGTGCGCGCGCAACTGGAACACCTCGCGCGGGAATCCGGCGAAGGTGCCGCGGGGTTGGAGCAAGCGTGACCTGCCCGGTGTGCGGAACCGTAGCCGTACCCGGCGCGCGGTTCTGCCACAACTGCGGGGCCGCGCTGCCGGCCGCCGCCATGCTGCCGGCGGCCGAGCGCCGGGTGGTCACCGTGCTCTTCGGCGACCTGTCGGACTTCACCTCCTGGTCGGAGGACCTCGACCCGGAACGGGTCGGCGCGGTCACCGACCGGGTGCTCGCCGCCCTGGCCGGCGCGGTCAAGACGTTCGGCGGGCACGTCGACAAGCTCACCGGCGACGGGATCATGGCGGTCTTCGGCGCGCCGGTGGCGCACGAGGACGACGCCGAACGGGCGGTCCGCGCCGCGCTGTCCATGCAGCGGGCGGTGCGCCGGGTGCTCGACGACGAGCGGGGCGGCGGCGCGCCGCTCGGCCTGCGGGTGGGGCTGAACACCGGCGACGTGATCGCCGGCATCCAGGCCGCGATCGAGTACACGGTCATCGGCGACACCGTGAACACCGCCGCCCGGCTGGCCGACGCCGCCGCCGTCGGCGCGGTCTACGCCGGGGCGCGGACCTCCGCCGCCACCCGGCGCGTCGCCTCCTGGCGCGCGCTGCGCCCGCTGCGGCTGAAGGGCAAGCGCGAGCCGGTCGAGGCGTACGAGCTGCTCGGCCTCCTGGACGCGCCGGGCACCCGGTCCGGTCTCGGCGACGAGGCGCCCTTCGTCGGCCGGGAGACCGAGATCGGCCGGGTCGCCGGCCGGCTGGCCGAGGTGATCGACCGGGGCGAGCCCCGGGTGCTGCTGATGACCGCCGAGGCCGGCCTCGGCAAGTCCCGCTTCGCCGCCGAGGTGGAACGCCTCGCCGCGGGCTACGACGTGGGCGCCGGCCGGTACGCCGCGCACACCGGCGCCCGGGTGCTGTCGGTGCGCTGTGCCGCCTTCGGCGAGCGCCGCCGGCTCGCGCCCCTGGCCGACCTGGTCCGGGCGGCGGTCGGCCTGCCCACCGACGCCGCCACCGCGCTCACCCGCCCGGCGGTCGAGGAGCGGCTGCGCCGGCTCAGCCAACGGCTCGGCCGCTCCGGCGGCGATCCGTCCCCGGTCGCCACCGACCAGCTGCTGGCCCTGCTCGGGTACGCCGAACTGCCCGCCGGCGGCGCGACCGACCAGGCCGAGTGGAGCACCGCCGGGCAGCCCGCCGACGCCGACGCCGTGCCGAACGCCGTCGCCGAACTGCTCAGCGCGCTCGCGGCGGAGGCGCCCCTGGTGGTCGTCGTCGACGACCTGCACGACGCGACCGCCGAGACCATCCAGGCGCTCGGGGTGACCCTGTCCCGGCTCACCGGCCCGGTGCTGGTGCTGCTGCTCGGCCGGCCCGAGCTGGTGCGTACCGCCGGCGCGCTGACCCGGGTCGCCGACGCCGAGGTGCACGCGCTGCCGCCGCTGCGCGGCGCCGACGCGGCCCGGCTGCTCACCAGCTATCTCGGCGGCGGCAAGCTGCCCCAGGCCGACACCGACCGGCTGCTCGCCACCGCGCAGGGCAACCCGTTCTACCTGGCCGAGCTGGTCACCCTGCTGATGGAGCGGGGCGCGCTGACGGCCGTCGCCGACCGGCACGGTCCCGGCCCCGGCGGCTGGCGGCTGGCGCCCGGCTCGCTCGGCAGCCGCCTGCTCTCCCGCGACCTGGCGGCGGTGCTCGCCGCGCGCATCGACGCGCTACCCGTCGGCGCCCGCTCGGTGCTGCGCGACGCCGCGGTGGTCGGCGACACCGTGCCGGCCGGGGCGCTGGAGGCCCTGCGCGAGCAGCGGGCCGGCCGGGACGGCCGCCCGGCGGCGGTGATCGCCGTCGAGCTGGAGCGGGCCGTCGAGGAGCTGCTGCAACGCCGGATGCTGCACCGCGCCCGCACCGGCTACGCCTTCGCCACCCCGCTGATGCGGGAGGCCGCCTACGCCGGGGTGAGCAAGGCCGAGCTGGCCGAGCGACACGCCGCGCTGGCCCGCTGGGCCGCGACCGACCCGCCGGCCGGGGCGGGCGCGCCGGGCGGCTTCACGGAGGCGGCCCGCGATGTCTTCGTGGCCGAGCACGTGGAGCGGGCCGCCACGCTGGCCGACGCGGTCGGGCTGCGGCCGGACGCGCCGGCGCGCGCCGTCGTCCCGCTGGGCGTCGACGCGCTCGGCCGGGCCGCCCGCCGGTCCCTGCAGGCGGGCGAGCCCGCGCTGGCCGTGGAGTACGCCGAGCGCGCCGCCGAGCTGGCCCGCGACGGGGTGCCGGCGGCCGACCGCGTGGTGCACGCCCGGGCGCTGCTCCAGATCGGGCGGCCCGCCGACGCGCTCGCCTCCGCCGAGAAGATCGCGGCCAACGCCGGCGAGCCGGCGGTGCGGGCCAGCGCGCTGCTGCTCGCCGGGCAGGCCCACCAGACCATGGGCGACCAGGCGCGGGCGACGGCCTGCTGGCAGGAGGCGTCGCAGGTGGCCACCGACGGCGGGCTGCCGACCCTGCGCGCCTCGGCGATGCGCCGCCTCGGCATGGCCGACTTCATCGCCGGGCGGCTGGGGCAGGCGAGCAGCCGCCTCGCGGCGTCGTACCAGGTCAGCCTCCAGGCGCAGGACCCTCGGGGGCAGGCGTGGTCGTTGCAGAACCTGGCCTGGGTCACCACCACGCGGGGCGACTTCGCCGGCACCGACGCGGTGCTCGGCCGGGCCGCCCGACTCTTCGCCCAGCTGAAGGACCCGTACGGGCGGGCTTGGCTGCGCGGCACCACGGCGTTCGCCCGGCTGCTGGCCGGCCGGTTGCGGGAGGCGTGCCGGATGGCGCAGGTCTTCCTGCCGTTCGGCGAGCGGGTCGGCGAGGCGTGGGCGGTGGGCACGCTGCGTGCCGTGGAGGCGTACGCGACCGCCGAGCTGGGCGAGCTGGCCGAGGCGGACCGGGGCGCCCGCCGGGCGTACCGGGAGTTCGCCGCCGCCTCCGACGACTGGGGGCAGGGCTTCGCGCTGGTCGTGCGCGGGGTGGTGGCGCGCGGACTGGGCGAGCCGGAACACGCCGCCGACCTGCTCACCGACGCGCTGTGGCACGCCCACCGGACGTCGCACCCGCTGCTCACCGGGATGGCCGGCACGCTGCGCGGGTTCGTGGCGCTGGACATGGGCGACTACGACACCGCCGAGCGGGCCGCCCGCTCGGTGCTGACCGCCGTCGAGCCGCACAACCCGCAGGCGCCCGCCCAGGTGGCGCCCCGGGTGCTGCTGGCGACCGCCCGGTTGGCCGCGGGTGACTCCGCGACCGCGGTCGGGCTCCTCGCCCCGGTGGCCACCGTCGCCGCCACGGTGCCCTCGCTGCTCATCTCCCGCCGCCAGACGATGGCCCGGTACGCCGCGGCGCTGCTCGCCCACGGCCAGCGCGAGCAGGCGCTGGACTGGGCCCGGCGGGCCGTGGCCGCCCCGGCGGAGGACGTGCGCAGCCAGGTGGTCGGGGCGATGGTGCTGGCCGAGGCGCTCGCCGAGTGCGGCCGGCCCGTGGAGGCGCTGGCCAGCGCCGACGAGGCGGTGCGGCTGGCGTACGCCACGGAACAGCGCAGCGAGCGTCCCGCCGCCGACGCCCTCCGCGCCCGCCTCGCCGCCACCTGACCGCCCGCCCGACCGCCCGCCTGGCCGCCTGTCTCGCCGCCGCCGGACCGCTCTCGGCGGCCGGCTCCCTCGCCCGGCGAGGTATTGGCGGTTCCGGGGATGCGGCGTGTCGGGGGTGGCCGATAGCGTGGCAGGTCCGAGGGGCGGTCCGATGTCGACCGCGCCGGCGTCTGGGGAGGGCCGGGATGAGGTTGCCGCGTTCGGCCGCGGGATGGACGATCGCGGTCTTCGGCGTGCTGGCCCTGGTCATGGGCGCGGTCGGGCTGCTCTGGCCGGAGGCGCTGCTGCGCGTGCTCGGCTTCGAGGTGCCCGCCACCCGCGCGGCCGGCGACCACACCGGCACCTTCCTGACGGCGTCCTCGATGGCCTCGTTCAACATGGGCGTCTACTACCTGCTCGCCACCGCGACCGAGTGGCGCCCGTTCTACCGCTTCACGGTGGTGTTCCGGCTCGTCACGTTCACCGTGTTCGTCATCGCGGTGCTGGCCGACGTCGCGCCGGGCCGGTTTCTCGGGGTGGCCGTCTGGGAGGGGCTGGGCGCGGTGGCGACCGCCGTGGGGCTCTGGTGGGACGAGCGGCGCGCGGGCTCGACGGTCGGCGGCGGTGGGAGCGTTCTTTCCGCTGGTGCCGCCCCGGCTCCCGATGCGGCGCATTGAGCAGCCGGTCCGGTTGGGTATTTTCTAGAACTGTGACCGAGACCCCGCCCGGCGCCCTGCCGTTGCCCATCGTGCCCGGTCTGACTGATTTACACGTCTTTGCCCGGGGCGGCTACGCCACCATCTACAAGGCGACCCAGATCTCGGTGGGGCGCGAGGTCGCGGTCAAGGTCGAGAACCGCACGCTCGACAGCGAGCGGGACCAGGCCCGCTTCCTGCGCGAGGCGCGGGCCGCCGGCCGGATGTCGTCCCACCCGCACGTGGTGGACCTCTTCGACGTCGGGGTCACCGTCGACCAGCACCCCTATCTGATCATGGAGCTCTGCGACGGCTCGTACGCGGAGCGGATGCGCACGTCGCCGCTCGGGCCGGCCGAGGCCCGCGACCTCGGCGTCAAGATCGCCGACGCGATCGCCCACTCGCACGCCGCCGGGGTGCTGCACCGCGACGTCAAGCCGGCGAACATCCTCTTCTCGCACTTCAACCCGGCGGTGCTGGCCGACTTCGGGCTGGCCGTGGTGGCCGAGATGCGCGACGCCTCCGTCGCCCTGGAGGTGCTCACCCCGGCGTACGCGCCACCGGAGATGTTCAACCACAGCCCGCCGTCGCCCGCCGTCGACGTATACGCCCTCTGCGCGACCCTCTACGCGGTCATGCACGGCCGCCCGCCCCGCTGGCACTCCGAGCGCAACCCCAGCCTGGTGACGGTGCTGGAGATGTTCCACCAGCCGGTCCCCGGCCTGCCCGGCGTGCCGGAGGAGATGATCGACGTGCTGCGGGTCGGCATGTCGAACGACCCGGGGGAGCGCCCGTCGGCCGTCGAGCTGCGCGACCTGCTGGCCGGCCTGCCGCTCGTCCCGCCCGGCGCGCCGGTCAGCGGCGCGCCGGTGTCGGGTTACCCGGCCGGCGGCGGTCCCGCCGGCAGCACGCCCCGCCCCGCCCCGCGACCGCCCGTGGAGGACACGCACCCGACGGTGGCCACCCCCGCACCTTCGCGCCGGCGGCGCTGGTTCCTCGGCGGCGCCGGGATGGTCGCGCTGGCCGCCTCGGCCAGCGCCGGTGCCTGGCTGGCCGGCGCGAGCTCGGTCCCGGCCCCGTCCCCGACGGCCGACGTGGCCGCGACGAGCGGGCTGCTGCCCGCGTGCGCGGCGGCCACCGGGCTGCCCGACGGCACGGGCTGCGCCGACGAGCTGGAGTGCTTCGGGCCGATGGAGGTGCGCGGCGCCCGGGCCCGGGCGGCCCGAGTGCCCTGCGACGGCGAGCACACCTGGGAGAGCTACGCCGAGGGCCGGCTCCCCGACACCCTGGTCGGCGCGGACCACGCCCGGCTCCGCCAGGCCCCGGCGGTGCGCCGGGTCTGCAACGAGACCACCTTCCGGCTCACCAGCGGGGTGAGCCGCGTCGACGGCTGGAACCTGGAGGTGCTGCCCCCGACGGGGGCGGACGCCGACCGGACGTACCGCTGCCTGGCCGGGCGCGGGCTGGACGCGCTCGCGTCACCCACCCTCACCGGTCGCTGAGCCGCGTCCCCGGCGGCGCTCCCGCATCACGCGGACCGTGTCCCGGGGGTCCAGCGTCTCCAGGGTGTCGGCGTCGACGCCGTACATCCCGCCCCCCGGCTGCCCCGGGACGGCCGGTGCGGTCGTCGGTCGCCCGCCGTCCCCCTGCCGGGCCGCCGCCACCGACACCGCCGCGATCATCGTCATCAGGACGCAGAGCAGCGCCAGGACCACGCCGAGGAGATCCTGGCGGCCCCGCGCGATCAGCGTGACCAGCAGCGCGAGCGCCGCCAGCGCCGCGACGACCGCCTTCGTCCGCGCGTCGGGCCTGGGAAACCTCACCCGTCCAGCATGTCCACGCCGGGGCGGCTGTCAACCGGGGACGCCGGCACCGGTGCGATGATCTCCTGTGGAGATCGTCCCTTGAGGAGAGGAGCGCCGGTGCACCGGTACACCCGGATCGTCGCCGCGGTGCTGATGTCGGGCGCCCTGGCCGCCTGCGGAACGGACGGCCCGCCCGCGCCGACGACCACACCGGCGGCGGCGACCACGCCGGCGGCCACCACGCCCGCACCCGGGGTCACGCCGTCCCCGGCCGGCGCGTCGTCCCCGGCGGGAGCCGGCTTCCCCAGCGTCGACCAGGCGGTGGCCCGCTTCCTCGCGGACGCCTCCGGGGCCCGCTACGTCGGGCCGTGCGAGCGGGCGAAGCCCGACCCGGACGCGGTCTGCGCGATCAAGCTGGCCACAGCGGACGAAGGCGAGGTCTACGGCGTGGGCGCCCCGGCCAGCGAGGTCGTCGGCTTCCTGCTGCTGCGCCGGGGGGCCGACGGCTGGCGGGTGGTGGACGACCACACGCCGGGCGGGGGTGCGTCGACGCCGTCCTGGATGGCCGGCATCGGATGAGCCTGGCGGGCCGGGCCGCATAGGCGTCGGCGGCCGGATCTCATTACGTCGGGGTGAGCCGAAGCGGCTCCCACCGGTGGTCACGCCGCTGGCGGCGGTCGGTTCGCCGACCGTCCGCCGAGGACCCGGGGTACGGCGGACGATCGGGCGTCCGCCGTACCCGGCCCCTCGCCGACCGGGCCTGGTCAGGTGCGGGGCGGCCGGCCCGTCCCGCACCTGACGGAGGCGGTGCGGGTCAGACGCCGAAGGCCGCCGCGTAGCGGATGGTTCCGCGCGGGACCGGGCGGCCCGGGTCGAGTACCAGCGCCATCATGTTCTCGTCCGGCACCTCGAACGGCGGCCGGATTCCGTACCGGGAGGCGGGCGTGAAGCCGAACCGGGGGTAGTAGGGCGCGTGACCGAGTACGAGGACGAGTTGTTCGCCCGCCGCCCGGCCGGCGTCCAGGGCGGCCCGAATCGCCGCTGATCCGGCGCCCGTGCGCTGCTGTTCGGGCGACACCGCGCACGGGCCGAGGGCCAGGGCCGGTACGTCGTCCACGTGGCATCGGGTCAGCAGGGCGAAGCCGGCGGGGGTGCCGTCGGGGTCCTCGGCGAGCCACGAGGACCACGGCAACCACGCCTGCGGGTCCTCGCGCAGCGCGTCGACCAGATCGGCCTCGAGCGGGCCGGGGAACGCGGACAGGTTGATCCGGCGGATCGCGGCGCGGTCGTCCGGTCCGGCTTCCGGCCGGGTGTGCCAGCTGCGGGTGGTCATGGCGGGGTACGACTCCTCGTGCGGAAGGGTGCTCGGCGATTCGGTGACGGGACGCAGGACGAAGAACGCGTCCTCGGCCGAGGCGTATCGCGGGGTCGGCGTCGCCTCGGTGGGGCGGGCGGTCACGACTGTCCCCGGAAGTGGTAGGTCGCCCGGAGGTGGCGGGTGATCGCCTTGCGCTGGTTCTCCCGTTCCGCGCGCAGGCGTGCGTCGTCCCGGGAGGCCGCCCAGTCGGATTCCCGCTGGAGTCTGCGGTAGCTGTCCAGCCGGCGCTGCGCGAGGTCGCCCGCCTCGATCGCCGCGCGTACCGCGCAACCGGGCTCGCTCGTGTGCCGGCAGTCGGCGAACCGGCAGTCGCGGGCGAGCTCCTCGATCTCGGCGAAGACCTGCTGGAGGCCGTCCTCGGTGTCGTGCAGGCCGACCGCGCGCAGACCGGGGGTGTCGATGAGCACGCCCCCGTTCGGCAGTGGGAGCAGTTCGCGGTGAACGGTGGTGTGCCGGCCCTTGCCGTCGCCGGCGCGGACCGCCCCGGTGGTCAGCGCTTCGGCGCCGAGCAGGGCGTTGCCGAGCGAGGACTTGCCCGCGCCCGAGGGCCCCAGCAGCACGATCGTCCCGGTCAGCGCCGCGGCGAGGATGTCCAGGCCCTCGCCCGTGGCGACGCTGGTGACCAGGACGTCGACGCCGAGGGCCAGCGCGGCGACCTCCGCACGTGCCTCGGCGGGGTCGCGCCCGGCGAGGTCGGCCTTGGTCAGGACGACGACCGGGAGCGCCCCGCTGTCCCAGGCGAGCGCGAGCATGCGCTCGATCCGGCCGGCGGGTATGGGGGTGGCGAGGGACTCCACGACGACGACCGTGTCGACGTTCGCGGCCAGGACCTGTGGGCGGGAGGTGCGCGAGGCGGCGGCCCGGACGATGGCGGTGCGGCGGGGCAGCAACGCGGCCAACTCGGGCTGCGCGGCGGTGGTGACGGCGGCCCAGTCCCCGGTGCACGGGGGCGGGCCGGAACGGGCCGACCAGGTGGCGCGCACCGGGCCGGCGGCGGTGACCACCGTGGCCAGGCCGCGGTCGACCAGGGCGACGCGGGCGGGCCGCAACCCGGCGGCCCGGTGCGCGGCGAACTCGTGTTCGTGTGCCCCGTCCCAGCCGTACGAACGCAGCACGTTCGAGGACGGGATCGGCGCGGAAGATGACGATGACAACGGAAGAGACCCTTCGGAAGAGGGGCCCCGACAGACACCGGCGTAACCCGGTCGGGATCGAACATCCCGTCGAACGGGGAGATCAGCTGGGTCAGGCCGAGGCCCGGGACGCGAGGTTGGTCCGGGCGCTGCACGCAGCAGCAGCCGCCTTCGCGGTCATCAACCTCACCCCCCTCTCTCCCACGCGATCCGATGTCGCAGCGATGTCGGGCCGAACGCTACCACGGTCGACCAGTTGGCTGGCGCACCTTTTCGCGACGACGACCGCTCCCTGCCTGGTGGCCGACGCGCTGCGGGAGTTCTTCGCCGACGACGCGGCGTAGCCCGGGGCCCCCGTAGCCCGGCCCGTCGGTGGCTCCTCAGCGGCCCACCGTCGTAGGGTCCTGATCATGGAGATCCTGCGCTACGTCGCGTTCAGTGCCGACCCCGCTGGCGGCAACCCGGCCGGAGTCGTGCTCGACGCGACCGGGATCGGCGACGCCGAGATGCTGCGCGTCGCCGCCGACGTCGGCTACTCCGAGACGGCCTTCCTCGTGCCCCACGGCGACGGGCGGTTCGAGGTGCGCTACTTCAGTCCCCTGGCCGAGGTGCCGTTCTGCGGCCACGCGACCATCGCCTCGGCGGTCGCCCACGCCGAGCGGCACGGTCCGGGCCGGCTGCGCCTCGACACCCGGGCCGGCCTCGTCGAGGTCACCACCGCCGTGGCGCCGGACGGCACGACCACGGCGACGCTGGTCAGCGTGGCGCCGCAGACCCGGCCCGTCGCCGCCGACGACCTCGCTGCGCTGCTCGCCGCGCTGCGCTGGGCGCCGGACGATCTCGACGCGACGCTGCCGCCGCGGGTCGCCTTCGCCGGCGCCTGGCATCCGGTCGTGGCCGCCACCAGCCGGCAGCGGCTGGCCGACCTGGACTACGACATGGACGCGCTGGCCACGCTGATGGCGCGGCGCGACTGGACGACCGTCGACCTGATCTGGCGCGAGTCCCCGCACGTGTTCCACGCGCGCAACCCGTTCCCGCCCGGGGGCGTGCGGGAGGACCCCGCCACCGGTGCCGCGGCGGCGGCGTTCGGCGGCTACCTGCGCGAGCTGGGGCTGGTCACCCCACCCGCGACCGTCACCGTGCACCAGGGACAGGACATGGGCCGCCCCAGCGTCCTGACGGTCGGGATCCCCGCCGGGCCGCGAACCGGCATCGCGGTGACCGGCACCGCCGTCGCCCTGGCCGGATAGCCGGGGCGGGCCGTCAGTACGACTTGTCCTGACCGAGCACGTGCTGGGCGACGAAGTTGAGGATCATCTCGCGGCTGACCGGGGCGATCCGGCCGGCGCGCACCGCGCCGAGCAGCGTCGCCACGCCGTACTCGGTGGTCATGCCGGCCCCGCCGTGCACCTGGACGGCGGTGTCGACGGCCAGCGCCGCCGCCTCCCCGGCCGCGTACTTGGCCATGTTGCCGGCCACCCCGGCCTCCAGGTCACGGCCGGCGTCGTAGAGGGTGGCCGCCTTGTGGATCATGAGGCGGGCCAGCTCCACCTGCACGGCCGCGTGCGCCAGCGGGTGCGCGACGCCCTGGTGCGAGCCGATGCTCCGGCCGCCCCAGACCTTGCGGGCGGCCGTGTACTTGCTGGCCCGCTCGATGGCGTACCGGCCGGTGCCGGCGCCCATCGCGGCGACCGTGATCCGCTCCGGGTTGAGCCCGGCGAAGAGCGCCGGCAATCCCGCGTCCAGCGACTCGCCGACCAGCGCGTCGGCGGGCACCCGCACGTCGTCGAGGTAGAGCAGGAACTGGTTCTCCGGGGAGACGATCTCCATGTCCAGCTTGGACCGGGTCAGCCCCGGCGCGTCGGTCGGCACCATGAACAGCGCCGGCTTGAGCTTGCCGGAGACCGCGTCCTCGGTGCGGGCGACGACCAGCACGTACGACGCCTCGTCGACGCCCGAGATGTAGCACTTGCGGCCGGAGATCAGCCAGTCTTCGCCGTCGCGTCGGGCCACCGTGCCGAGCCGGTGGAAGTTCGAGCCGGCCTCCGGCTCGGTGATCGCGAAGACCACCTTGAGCGAGCCGTCGGCGAAGCCGGGCAGGTAGCGCTTGCGCTGCTCCTCGGTGCCGTGCCGGGCGACCACCGTGGCGGCGATGGCGGGGGAGACCACGAGCAGCAGCAGCGGGCAGCCGGCCGCCGCCAGCTCCTCGCAGACGATGGCCAGCTCGGTGATGCCGCCCCCGCCGCCGCCGTACTCGGTGGGGATGTTGACCCCCAGGTAGCCCAGGCGGCCGGCCTCGTTCCACAGCTCCGTGGTGTGCTCGCCGGCCTTGGCCCTGGTGACGAAGTAGTCGTGGCCGTACCGCCGGCCCAGCGCGCGGACCGCGTCGCGGAGCTGGTCCTGCTCGGGGGTCAGGTCGAAGTTCATCGGGGCCTCCAGGGATCAGTGGGGGTTGACCACGGCCAGCACGGCGCCCGTGTCGACCTGCCCGCCGGCCGGCACCGGCAGCTCGGCGACCACGCCGTCGGTCGGGGCGAGCACGGGATGTTCCAGCTTCATCGCCTCCAGCGTCAGCAGCAGGTCGCCGGCCGCCACCCGCTGGCCGACCTCGACGTGCAGCCGCGTCACCGCGCCGGGCAGCGGCGCGACCAGCGACCCGGCCGCCAGCTCCGCGGTGGGCTCCGCGAAGCGCGGCAGCTCGACCAGGCCCGCCGCCCCGTCCGGGCCGTCCACGAAGACCTCCGACCCGGTCCGGCGTACGCGGTAAGCGCGCCGCACCCCGTCGACGTCGAGGACCACCCGGTCGGGGGCGGCCTCGACCAGGCCCACCACCGGCGTCGGCCCGCCTGCCGGGGCGTCCGACGTCGGTCCGTCCGCCGGATCCGTCCCGCCCGGGGTGGGCCCGTTCGGCGGGGCCGCTCCGTCCGGGGTCGGCCCGGCGGTGCGGGCGGCAGAGCCGGCGCCCGGCGACACCGACCACTCGGCGAGGCCGCCCGAGCGGTCCAGGCGGTAGCGGACCTCGACCTCGCCGGCCGGGCCGGCGAAGCGGGTGACCTGCGGGAACGCCGGCACGTTGCGCCAGCCCGAGGGGAGCCCGGCCAGCACCGGTGCCGAGGCGCGGCGGGCGGCGGCCGAGGCGAGGGCCGCCGCCAGCGCGACGACTGGGAGCTGATCGGCGGGCAGCAGCGGGGCGAGGACGTCGGGGTGCCGGTCCAGGAAGCCGGTGTCGACGTCGACGGCGGCGAACTCCCGGCTGCGCAGGACGCGGACCAGCAGGTCCCGGTTGGTGACCACCCCGTGCAACTCGGCGCGGGCCAGCGCGCCGGCCAGCGCCCGGGCCGCCTCGGCGCGGGTGGGCGCCCACGCGATCACCTTGGCGAGCATCGAGTCGTAGTGGACGCCCACCACCGAGCCGTCGACCACGCCCGAGTCCAGCCGCAGGCCCGGCCCGGCCAGCGGCCCGAACTCGGCCGCGACGCCGGGCAGGGCGAACCGGTGCAGGGTGCCGGTCGCCGGCCGGTAGCCCTGCGCGGGGTCCTCGGCGCAGAGACGTACCTCGATCGCGTGGCCCCGCGCGGGCGGGGTCGCCGCCACCGGCAACGGCTCGCCCTCGGCGACGAGCAGTTGCAGCCGGACCAGGTCCAGGCCGGTGGTCAGCTCCGTGACCGGGTGCTCGACCTGGAGGCGGGTGTTCATCTCCAGGAAGTAGATCGCCCCGTCGGACGCGAGCAGGAACTCGACCGTGCCGGCGCCGACGTAGTCGACCGCTCGGGCGGCGGCCACCGCCGCGGCGTGCAGCCGCTGCCGCACCTCGCCGGGAAGGACCCCCGGGGCCTCCTCGACGATCTTCTGGTGCCGGCGCTGGATGGAGCAGTCCCGCGCGCCGAGGGCGACCACCGTGCCGTGCGCGTCGCCGAAGACCTGCACCTCGACGTGCCGGCCCCGCTCGACGTACCGCTCGACGAAGACCGTGCCGTCGCCGAACGCCGACGCCGCCTCGCGGCGCGCGGAGGCGACGGCCTCGGCCAGCCCTGCGGCGTCGCGGACGACGCGCATGCCGCGCCCGCCGCCCCCGGCCGACGCCTTCACCAGCACCGGGAAGTCGGTGACCTGGTCGGCGTCGGTCCACGTGGGCAGCATCGGCACGCCCGCCTCGGCGAGCAGCGCCTTCGCCGCCATCTTGTCGCCCATCGCGGCGATCGCCTTGGCCGGCGGGCCGACCCAGGTCAGCCCGGCGTCGGTCACCGCCGTGGCGAACTCGGCGCTCTCGGCGAGGAAGCCGTAGCCGGGATGGACGGCGTCCGCCCCGGCCCTGCGGGCCGCGTCGAGGATCAGGTCCGTCCGCAGGTACGTCTCGGCGGGCGTGTTCCCGGGCAGCCGGACGGCGCGGTCGGCCTCGGCGACGAACGGCGCGTCGGCGTCGGCGTCGGAGTGCACGGCCACCGTCTCGATGCCGAGCGTCCGGCAGGTGGCGAAGACCCGCCGGGCGATCTCGCCCCGGTTGGCGACGAGGAGTCTCGTGATCATCATGAGTGGCCCCTTACATCCGGAAGACGCCGAAGCCGTCGGCGCCCCTGACCGGTGCGTTGTGGATCGCCGACAGGCAGAGCCCGAGGACGGTACGGGTGTCGCGGGGGTCGATCACCCCGTCGTCGTAGAGCCGGCCGGAGAGGAAGAGCGCCCCGGACTGCGACTCGATCTGCTGCTCGACCATCATCCGCATGGCGGCGTCGGAGTCCTCGTCGTAGTCGCGTCCCCGGGCGGCGGCGGCCTGCCGGGCCACGATGGAGAGCACGCCGGCGAGCTGCGCCGGCCCCATCACCGCCGACTTGGCGTTCGGCCAGGTGAAGAGGAACCTCGGCTCGTACGCCCGCCCGCACATGCCGTAGTTGCCGGCCCCGTAGGAGGCGCCCAGGTTGACCGTCAGGTGCGGCACCGTCGAGTTCGACACCGCGTTGATCATGAGGGCGCCGTGCTTGATGATGCCGCGCTGCTCGTACTCGGTGCCGACCATGTAGCCGGTGGTGTTCTGGAGGAAGACCAGCGGGGTGTCGGCGGCGTTGGCGAGCTGGATGAACTGGGCCGCCTTCTGCGCCTCCTCGCTGAACAGCACGCCCCGCGCGTTGGCCAGCACCCCGACGGGATAGCCGTGCAGCTCGCCCCAGCCGGTGACCAGGGCGGTGCCGTAGGCCGGCTTGAACTCGTCGAAGTCGCTGCCGTCGAGGACCCGCGCCAGCACCTCGCGCGGGTCGAACGGCACCTTCAGGTCGGCGCTGGCGATGCCGAGCAGTTCCTCGGGGTCGTACTTCGGGGGCGCCGGGAACGGGTTGCGCGGCGCCGGGCCCTGCTTGCGCCAGTTCAGCCGGCGTACGCACTGCCGGGCCAGCCGGATGCCGTCGGGCTCGTCGGCGGCGAGGAAGTCCGCCAGGCCGGACGTCGAGGCGTGCATCGCCGCCCCGCCGAGGGACTCGTCGTCGGTGACCTCGCCGGTGGCCATCCGCACCAGCGGCGGCCCGGCCAGGTAGACCTGCGACCGGTCCCGGATCATGATCACGTGGTCGGACATCCCCGGCACGTACGCCCCGCCGGCGGTGGCGTTGCCGAAGACCACGCTGACCGTGGGGATCCGCGCGGCCGAGAGCCGGGTCAGGTCGCGGAACACCCGGCCGCCCGGGATGAAGATCTCGGCCTGGGTGGGCAGGTCCGCGCCGGCCGACTCGACGAGGTTCACCATCGGCAGCCGGTTGGCCAGGGCGATCTCGCCGGCCCGGCGCGTCTTGGCCAACGACCACGGGTTCACCGCGCCGCCGCGTACCGTCGGGTCGTTGGCGACGACGAGACACTCGACGCCCTCGACCACGCCGATGCCGGTCACCACGCTCGCCCCGACGGGGAAGTCGGTGCCGTACGCCGCCACCGGCGACAGCTCCAGGAACGGGCTGTCCGGGTCGAGCAGCAGCTCGATCCGTTCCCGGGGCAGCAGCTTGCCCCGCCCGTGGTGGCGGGTCACGTACTTCTCGCCGCCGCCGGCCCTGGCCTGGTCGAGCGCCGCCTTCAGCTCGGCGAGGCGTTCCAGCAGGGCCTCGCGGTTGGCCCGGTGGGCCGGTGCGGACGGGTCGATCGCGCTGCGCAGAGTCGTCACAGCCCGATGCCCTTCGCGATGATCTCGTTCATGATCTCGGTGGTGCCGCCGCCGATGCCGAGGATCCGCGCGTCCCGGTAGTGCCGTTCCACCTCGGCGTCGCGCAGGTAGCCGTAGCCGCCGTGCAGCTGGAGCGCCTGGTCGACCACCTCGGCGCAGGCGGCCACGGCGACGTTCTTCGCCATCGCCACCTCGGTCACCACCGGCTCGCCGGCCGCCACCCGCGCCGCCACCTGGTGCACGTACGCGCGGGCCGCCTCGGCGCGGGTGTGCATCTCGGCGAGCCGGTGCCGGACGAGCTGGCGGCTCGCCAGGGGACGGCCGAACGTGGACCGGTCCCGGCACCAGCGCATCGCCAGCTCCACGCAGCGCTGCGCGGTCGCGTACGCGCTCGTGGCGAGGGAGAGCCGTTCCGCGGCGAAGTTCTGGGTGATCGCCAGGAAGCCGGTGTCCTCGGGGCCGATCCGGTTGGCGACCGGCACCCGCACGTCCACGAAGGAGAGCTCGGCGGTGTCCGAGCAGTGCCAGCCGAGCTTCTCCAGCCGCCGTCCGACGGTGAACCCCGGAGTGCCCTTGTCGATCACCAGCAGGGTGAGCGAGCCGCTGCCCGGGAAGTCGGTGCAGACGGCGGTGGTCACGAAGTCCGCCCGGACGCCGCTGGTGATGTAGGTCTTCGACCCGTTGACGACGTAGTGGTCGCCGTCCCGGCGGGCGGTGGTGCGGATGCCGGCCACGTCCGAGCCGCCGTCGGGCTCGGTGATCGCCAGCGCGCCGACCATCGTGCCGGCCAGGGTCGGCCGGACGTACCGGTCGACCAGCTCGGCGTCGCCCGAGGCGACGATGTGCGGGAGCGCGATGCCGTGCGTGAAGAGCGCCGCGATCAGCCCGGACGAGCCGCCCGACCGGATGATCTCCTCGGTGACGACGATCGAGTCGAGCAGGTCGCCGCCGCTGCCGCCGACCGACTCCGGGAAGCCGATGCCCAGCAGGCCGAGCTTGGCGGCGGTGGCGTGCAGGTCGCGGGGGACCTCGCCGGCCCGCTCCCAGTCGTCCAGGTGCGGCAGCGCCTCCCGGGTGACGAAGGCCCGGGTCAGCTCCCGCAGCTGGCGCCGTTCCGGCGTGTCCACTATGGTCATCGGCCCTCCTCGGGCGTCGGGTGGCGGGCCGGGTCGGCCGGGCCGGGGGACAGCTCCGCCGGCAGGTCGACGATCCGGGAGCGGAGCAGCTCCCCGAGCGCCTTGGCCTGCGGGTCGAAGCGGGTGGAGGCGGCCACGCCCTGCCCGAGCAGCCCCCGGACGACGAAGTTGACCGCCCGCAGGTTCGGCAGCTCGTACCGCTCCACGGCCAGCGGGACGGTCTCGGGCAGCAGCTCGCGCAGCCGGGCCACGGTGAGCCAGTCGCGCAGCCACGACCACGTCGCGTCGGTGCGGGCCCAGACGCCGAGGTTGGCGTCGCCGCCCTTGTCGCCGGAGCGGGCCCCGACCAGCTCGCCGAGCGGCCCGCGCCGGGTCGGACGGTCGGGCGGTCCGGTCAGGTCCGGCCCGGACCTGCCTCGGGCCCCGACCGTCCCGTCGGCGGCCCTGGCCGGGTGGCCGGCCGCGGCCGGCTCGGCGGCGAGGCCGGCGGGAGGCGCGTCGGGCGGGCCGGCCGCTTCCGGTCCGGCGGTGCGGGTCGGCGGCGCGATCGGCACCCGCTCGCCGGACGGCAGCACCGCGACGTGCGGCACCGCGTCCTGCGGCACGGCGTCGGCGGTGAACACCCCGTAGGGCGTCGCGTCGCCGGGCAGGGTGGTCAGCGTGCAGCCCGGGTAGGAGGCCAGGGCCAGTTCCACCGCCGCCGCCGAGAAGGCCCGCCCGGCCCGCGCCCTGTCGCCGTCGCGCAGGTGTACGTGCAGCAGGGCGCTCGCCGCCTCGGTGTCGCCGGTGTCGGGGTGGTCGGTGCGGGCCAGGACGAACTCCAACCCCTCGCTGCCGACGGCCTCCTCGACCTGGCCCCGCACCAGGGCCGCCTTGGCGGGGATGTCGAGCCCGCAGAGCACGAACGTCATGGAGTTGCGGAAGCCGCCGAGGTTGTTGACGCCGACCTTCAGCGTGTCGGGCGGCGGGGCGCCCCGGACGCCGCTCACCCGTACCCGGTCCGGGCCGTCGGCGCTCAGCGCGACCGTGTCGAGCCGCGCCACCACGTCCGGCCCCGGGTAGGCCGGCCCGCCGATCTCGTAGAGGAGCTGCGCGGTGACGGTCTCCACGGTGACCGCGCCGCCGGTGCCGGGGTGCTTGGTGATGACGCAGGAGCCGTCCCGGTGCAGCTCGGCGATCGGGAAGCCGGGGCGGTGGCCGCCGTCGGGCAGCTCCGTGAAGAAGCTGAAGTTGCCGCCGGTCACCTGCGCCCCGCACTCGACGAGGTGGCCGGCGACGGTCGCCCCGGCCAGCGCGTCCAGGTCGTCGCGTCCCCAGCCGAACCGCGCGACGGCCGGCCCGACCACCAGGGACGCGTCGGTGACCCGGCCGGTGACCACCACGTCCGCGCCGCCGTCCAGGCAGGCGGCGATGCCGTACGCGCCCAGGTAGGCGTTCGCGGTCAGCGCGTCCGGCCGGGGGAGGGCGTCGCCCTCGACGTGCCCGACGCGCACGGTCAGGCCGAGCCGTTCGGCGAGCGCCCCGATCGCGGCGGCCAGGCCGGCCGGGTTCAGCCCGCCGGCGTTGGTCACGATCCGTACGCCCCGGTCCAGCGCGGTGCCGAGGCAGCCCTCCAGCTGGCGGAGGAAGGTCTTCGCGTAGCCGAGCGAGGGGTCGCGCAGCCGGTCCCGGCCGAGGATCAGCATGGTCAGCTCGGCCAGGTAGTCCCCGGTCAGCACGTCGAGCTCGCCGCCGTCCAGCATCTCCCGCCAGGCGGTGTGGCGGTCGCCGTAGAAGCCGGAGGCGTTGCCGACCCGGAGCACGTCGCTCACGCCGGCACCTCGCTGGCGGTGGCGGGCGGGCGGCCGGCGCCGGGTGGGCCGGCGAAGGCCTGCGCGACGTCCAGCCACTCGTCCGCGACCGGGCCGGTGGCCGACAGGGCCAGGTCGGCGCGGTGCCGCCGCTGGGTGACCAGCAGGCAGAAGTCGAGCGCGGGACCGGTGACCCGGTCGGCGGCGTCGGCCGGCCCGTACGCCCAGGTGCCGCCGCCGGGCGCGGCCAGCTCGACCCGCACGGGGGTCGTCGGTGCCGGCCGGCCGTGGGCCGCGAAGCTGTGGCCGAGGGTGCGGAAGCCCAGGTGCGCGACGTGTCGGAGGCGCGCCGTGGCGGGGCGGACCACCCCGAGCGCGTCGGCCACGTCCGCGCCGTGCGCCCAGGTCTCCATGATCCGGGCGGTGGCCATCGAGGCGGGCGACATCCGGGTGCCGAACCAGGGCAGCTTTCCGCCCTCGGGCACACCCGCCAGCGCGGCGGCGAGCGCGGCCCGCCCGGCCCGCCAGCGGGACAGCAGCTCGGCCGGCGGCGCGAGGAACTCCTCCGCGCCCGCGTCGACGAGCCGGGCCGGGTCGGGGGCGGCGACGACGGAGGCGAGGAACGCCTCGGGGTCGGTGGCGGCGAGCAGCGCGACCCGGTCGGTCCAGGCGAGGTGCGCGACCTGGTGCGCGACGCTCCAACCGGGCGCCGGGGTGGGGCGCGCCCAGGCGTCGGGCGGCAGGTCGCGTACGAGCCCGTCCAGGTGCTCGGACTCGTCGGCCAGATCCGCGAGCAGGTCCTTGAGGTCGACCATGGTGCCTCCGGTGCGGGTCGGGCCGGCCGGGGCCGGTCAGGAGCGGCGGTCAGGGCGCGAGCAGGGTGGCGAGTTGGCGCTTCCAGGTGGTGAGCAGGGCGGCGCGGCGGGCCGAGTCGTCGTTGAGCAGGTTGGCCACGCCGAGGCCGCGGAGCAGGTCGAGGGTGGCCTGCACCGCCTCGCGTACGCCCGGCCGGCGCTCGTCCACGTCGAGCAGCGCGACGGTGAGCCGGTGCATCTCGCGGCCGACCCGGGCCTCCAGCGGCAGCAGGGCCTCGCGCAGCTCCCGGTCGGTGCGCGCGGCGACCCACAGTTCGAGGGCGGCGACGAAGAGCGGGCCGGTGAACGAGGTGGCGAGCAGGTCGATCACCCGGTCGAGCCGCTGCGGGCCGGGCGGCAGCGCCTCGGCCTCGGTGCGCAGCTCCTCGGCCCGCCGTTCGGTGAGGTGCGTGACGGCGGCGGTGACCAGCGCGGCCTTGGTGGGGTAGTGGTGCAGCTGGGCGCCGCGCGAGACGCCGGCCCGGGCCGCTACGACGGTGGTGGTGGTGCCCGCCCAGCCGTGCTCGACCAGGCACTCGACGGTCGCCTCCAGCAGCCGGGCCTGGGTGGCGCGGCTGCGCTCCTGCTGAGGGACGCGGGTCGATGCGGGCACGGGGACAGCGTGCCCCCACGGAAACAAACAGTCAAGACTGACTTTTTTTGAAGTCGACTTCGGACCGTCGCCGGGTTGATGGCTGATGCCCGGCGTGCCGCCCGCGCCCGGCGTGCCGCCCGCGCCCGGCGTGCCCGGGGCGACTCGACTGACACCTCTCCAGGTCCGAGGCCGGGGGCGGGGACGAGGAGAGGGACGGGGACCAGGCTTGGGGCCCTGTCGAGCTGCCCCCACGGATGGGGCAGGGCTGGTGGTGTGTCGGCGGGCCGCCTTTGCCGAAGCGGCCGGTGCGGGCATGGCGTGGGGCGTCACCTCCGCGAGCCGGGCGGTTCGGCCCCGGCCGGCTCGTACCGGCGGCGGGAGAGCAGGTCTGCGTCATCCAGGCCAGCAGCCCGACCGGCGAGTCCTGCCTCAGACCGGCCGGTCCCATGGACGGGGCAGCTCGACAGGGCGCAACGAGTGCCTTCTCCGCCCCCGGACGGGTCCCGGTGGGGGCCACCAGGAACGCGTCGACCGGCACCCGGACGTGTCGGTCCACACCCCGGCGGCGGCCCGACGACCGGCGGCGGCCCGCCGCCCTGGAACGGCGAGCACGGGGAGCGGTCGATCACCGGGGCGGGCGATCGTCGGCCACCGCTCAGCGGCCGTCGCGCGGGGCGAACACCGCGAGCGCCGTGGCGTCGCTGTGCCGGGAGCGCAGGTATTCGTCCGCCCACTCGGCGGCGTCGGGGTAGCCCGACTCGGCGGCCACCCGGGCGCAGGCGGCGTCCACGTCGAAGTGGGTGCGCCGCAGCTGCACCCCGGGCCCGAGGAGCGCCCAGTAGGCGCCGGGGCCGCCGTAGGGCATCCCGACGCTGCCCGGGTTGACGACCAGCCGCCGGTCGGCCAGCCGGGTGAACGGCATGTGGGTGTGGCCGCAGACCACGGTCCCCACCTCGGCCGGCACCCCGGCCAGTACCTCCGCCCAGCGTTCCATCCGGGAGTCGACGAGCACGACCTCCTCGTCGTCGCGGGGGGTGGCGTGGCAGAACAGCACCGGACCGAGGCCCGCGACCTCCAGGGTCACCGTCAGCGGCAGCGCCGCCAGCCGATCGAGGTGGTCGACGCGGAGCTGCTCGGCGGCCCAGTTCGACACGTCGACCGGGGACTTGCGGCCGGCGCGGGCCTCCACCAGCTCGCGGTCGGCGTTGCCGCGCACCCAGCAGACCCGGTCGCCGAGGCCGGCGAGCAGGTCCAGCACCTCGACCGGTTGCGGGCCGGCCGCGATGTCGCCGGCGAGCACGATCAGGTCGGCGGCGGCGACGTCCGGCTCGGCCAGCACGGCCTCCAGCGCGGGCAGCACCCCGTGGATGTCGGAGAGAACGGCGACGTGGTCCAGCATCGTTCCACCCTGACCACCGACCCGGGCCGGAGTCCAGCGATTCTGCCCCGGGCAGACGACCCCCGCGCCGGGTGCACACCGTGTCGGATGACCCCGTGTCGGATGACCCCGCGCCGGATGGCCCCCGCGTCAGCCGACCACCGCGCCGGATGGCCCCCGCGTCAGCCGACCACCGCGTCAGCCGACCACCGCGTCAGCCGACCACCGCGTCAGACGCGGGCGCGGCGGGCCAGGCGCTCCGGGTCGAGGATGATGATGCTCTTGCCGTCCAGGCGCAGCCAGCCGCGCGAGGCGAAGTCGGCCAGCGCCTTGTTGACGGTCTCCCGAGAGGCGCCGACGAGCTGGGCGATCTCCTCCTGGGTGAGGTCGTGGGTCACCCGCAGCACGCCGCCGTCGCGGGTGCCGAAGCGGCCGGCCATCTGGAGCAGGTTCTTGGCGACGCGACCGGGCACGTCGGTGAAGATCAGGTCGGCCAGCGAGTCGTTCGTGCGGCGCAGCCTGCGGGCCAGCACCCGCAGCAGCTGCTCGGCGATCTCCGGCCGGTTGTTCAGCCACGGGCGGAGGGCCTGCTTGCGCAGTCGCACCAGGCGGGTGTCGGTGACCGCCGTGGCCGTCGCCGTGCGCGGACCGGGGTCGAAGAGCGACAGCTCGCCCACCATGTCCGACGGGCCCATCACCGCGATCAGGTTCTGCCGGCCGTCGGCCGCCCGCCGACCCACCTTGATCTTGCCGGACAGCAGGATGTAGAGACTGTCGCCGGGTTCGCCCTCGTTGAAGACGACCTCGCCCTTGCGGACCTCGAGCGTCTCCATCTCCTTGGCGAGCGCCTCGGCAGCCTCCGGGTCGACGCCCTGGAAGATCCCGCTGCGGGCCAGTACCTCGTCCATCGCGCACCTCCACCTGCGCGTGCCGTCCGTCGGCCGGGTCCGCCGTCCGCTGATCCCTCGCGCGTCGCCAGTCTAGGCGCACGTGAGCTGGAATCAGAGGTGCACCCCTGGAATCTTGATCGTTGGGTGTAACCCCCGCGACGTGATCGAGCAGTAAGATCGCGCGCTGGCCAGGCGGCGGCGGGCCGGCGGACGACGGGTCGTAGGGTCGCCACGTGCTGAGCGAATCCGGGCTGGGTGAACCCGTGCTGACCGCCCGTCGGGAGGACGGTCGGGACGTGCCGCTGCTCGTCTGGCGCGCCGACCGGCCGCTGCGCGCGGTCAGCTCCGCGCCGCTGGGCGGCGGGCTCGGCGTCCGGCACTGGGTCGTCAACGCCACCGTGCCGATGACGTACGACCGGGACGACCCCGCGGACCACCTGGCCGGCCTGGCCGACGGGCTCGACCTCGACGGGCCCGGGGTGGGCCTGCTGACCGGGGTCGACGTGGCCGAGGTGGTCGCGCGGGCGGACAGCGGCGTGCGGGTCTGGGCCACCGTCGGCCTGGGCACCCCGATCCGGGCTGCGGAGCCCGCCCCGGCGGTGCTCGCCCAGCGGGTCGGCACGGTCAACATCGTCGTGTACGTCCCGGCGCGGCTCGGTGACGCCGCCCTGGTCAACGCGGTGGCCACCGCCACCGAGGCGAAGGCGCAGGCGATCGCCGAGCTGGGCCTGCCGGGCACCGGCACCCCGACGGACGCGGTCGCGGTGCTCTGCCCGGTCGACGGCCCGGAGTCGGCGTACGGCGGACCGCGCTCGACCTGGGGCGCCCCGCTGGCCCGGGCCGTGCACGCCGCGGTGACGGCCGGCGGGCGCGGCACCGTCGTTCCGTGGTCCGAACGACCGGCCGGCTGAACCTTCGTCCGAATGGCCCTCGTTTCGTCGATGCGTACCCGATAGGGTCGCGTCCGATGTACGCTGCCGCCTTCCCTCCGCCCCGCCGGCTCGCGCCCGTCCTGGGCGCGTTGCTCGCCGTCCTGCTCGTCGCCGGCTGCGGCCAGTCCGGGTCCGGAGCCGACCCGGTCTGGGAGCCCGGCAAGGGCGGTGGCGGCACCGGCGCCCCGGTCCGGTCGGGCGAGCCGACCTCGCCCGCCGAGCAGGCGATCTCGCTCTCCGCCACCGGCGACATCATCATGGGCAACGCGCCGAACCGGCTGCCCGCCAACGGTGGGAAGGGCTTCTTCGACTCCGTCGAGAAGGCGCTCGCCGCCGACCTGGTGATGGGCAACCTGGAGGAGCCGCTCACCGTCGACACCGGCACCGGCAAGTGCGGCCCGAACTCCACCCGCTGCTTCCAGTTCCGCGCCCCGCCGGACTACGCGGCGCACCTGCGCGACGCGGGCTTCGACCTGCTCAACCAGGCCAACAACCACGGCTACGACTTCGGGCCGAAGGGCTACGAGAACACCCAGAAGGCGCTGGAGAAGTACGACCTCGAACACACCGGGGCGCCCGACCAGATCACCGTGGTCGACGTCAAGGGGGTCAAGGTCGCGGTGGCCGGCTTCTCGTCGTACGTCTGGTCCAACAGCCTCGTCGACATCGCCGCGGCCAAGAGGGTGATCACCAAGGCCGCCGGGATGGCCGACGTGGTCGTCGTGCAGGTGCACATGGGCGGCGAGGGGGCCGACAAGACGCGGGTGCGGCCCGGCACCGAGATGTACCTCGGCGAGAACCGGGGCGACCCGGTCAAGTTCTCCAAGGCGATGATCGACGCCGGCGCCGACCTGATCGTCGGGCACGGCCCGCACGTGCTGCGCGGCATGGAGTTCTACAAGGGCCGGCTGATCGCGTACAGCCTGGGCAACTTCGCCGGCGGGGGCAACTCGCTGAAAAACACCGGCCGGCTCGGCTGGGGCGGGGTGCTCAAGGTGTCGCTGAAGCCGGACGGCAGCTGGGCCGGGGGGTCGTTCGTGTCGACGTACATGAACTCCGCCGGCAAGCCGACCATGGACGGCGACGACCGCGGCCTGGGCCTCGTGAAGCAGCTCAGCGGGAGCGACTTCCCGGACACCGGCGCGCGGTTCGACGACTCCGGCGCGATCAGCCCGCCGCAGGGCGGCTGACCGGACGGGCCACGGCGCGTGGCCCCGGCGGACGGTCACCCCGGCGACGTAGGCTGGCCGGCGTGACAATCAGCTCCGCCCGCCCCGCCGAGACCGACCTCGGGCGTACGCGCCGCGCCCGACGGATCGGCCGGGTGCTGACCGAGACCCACCCCGACGCGCACTGTGAGCTCGACCACTCTAGCCCGCTGGAGCTGGCCGTCGCGACGATCCTCTCCGCGCAGTGCACGGACAAGAAGGTCAACGAGGTCACCCCGAAGCTCTTCGCCCGCTACCCGACCGCCGCCGACTACGCCGGGGCCGACCGGACGGAGCTGGAGGAGCTGATCCGGCCCACCGGCTTCTTCCGCAACAAGACCGACTCGCTGATCAAGCTCGGCCAGGCCCTCGTCGAGCGGTACGACGGCCGGGTCCCCGGCAAGCTCGCCGACCTGGTGACGCTGCCCGGCATCGGCCGCAAGACCGCCAACGTCATCCTCGGCAACGCCTTCGGCGTGCCCGGCATCACCGTCGACACCCACTTCGGGCGGCTGGTGCAGCGCTGGCAGCTGACCGACGAGACCGACCCGGTGAAGATCGAGCACGCGATCGGGGCGCTCTTCCCCCGGCGCGACTGGACGATGCTGTCGCACCGGGTCATCTTCCACGGCCGGCGGGTCTGCCATGCCCGCAAGCCCGCCTGCGGCGCGTGCACGCTGGCGAAGCTCTGCCCGTCTTACGGCACCGGCCCGACCGAGCCGGCGGCCGCCGCCAAGCTGCTCAAGGGCCCCCGGGCCCGGGACCTGGCGGTGGCGGCCGGGGTCGATCCGGAGCTGGTGCCGGTCCAGGCGGTCGTGGCGGAGGCGCCGTGAACCGGAGCGCCGTCCCGGCCCGTGCCGCCGGCCACCGTCCCCGTCGTCGCCGGCGTGGCCTCGCCGTCCTGCTCGTACCCGCGCTGCTGGCCGCCGCCGGGTGCACCGCCGCCGGCACCGAGGAGGAGAGCGGCCCGGCCGGCCGGCAGGAGGCCGCCGCCGACCGGCCGTCGCCCTTCCAGGACTGCTCGGCACTCGCCATGCCGCCCGCCACCGCGGCGCCTGCCGACCTTCCGGCCGCCCCCGCGGGCGCGGCGGAGCTGCCCGAGCTGACCCTGAACTGCTTCACCGGCGGCGCCCCCGTCGCCCTGCGGGACGTGCGCGGCCCGGCGGTGGTCAACGTCTGGGCCTCCTGGTGCCCGCCGTGCCGCGGCGAGCTGCCCGCCTTCCAGCGGCTCAGCGAGCGGGCCGCCGGCCAGCTCCGGGTGGTCGGGGTCAACAGCGGGGACAGCCGCGAGGGCGCCCAGTCGATCGGGGAGGACTTCGGGGTCCGCTTCCCGGTGCTGGTCGACCGGGGCGAGCGGCTGAAGCAGGAGTTGAGGCGCAAGGCCATCCCGCTGACCGTCTTCGTCGACGGGCAGGGCCGCGTCCGGCACGTCGACTCCTCCGGCGAGCTCGACGACGCGCGGCTGGCGGGGCTGGTCCGGCAGCACCTCGGCGTGGCGGTGCCGGCGTGAGCGGCCGGCGGCCGGTCAGCGGCGTGCGCGGCCGGCGGTCGGACGCCGACCTGCGCGCCCGGCGGTCGGACGCCGACCTGGGCGGCCGGCGGTCGGGCAGCGGCGTGAGCGGAGAGGAGACGCGGTGGGGCGCGGGGGTGTCGGCGTGAGCCGGCGGGCGGACGCGGTGGGGCGCGGGGGCGCCGGCGCGGGTCGCAGCGCGCCGGGCTGGCTCGACCCGCTGCTGTCCCGGCTCGGCGACGCGCGCGCCGAGGACTTCACCCGGCTCCGGACGCCCGAGAGCGGGGGGCGGGAGAGCGCCGTGCTGGTGCTGCTCGGCGAGGAGCCCGGCACCGGCCCGGACGTGCTGATCCTCCAGCGGGCCGCCGTCCTGCGCAACCACGCCGGCGAGCCGGCCTTCCCGGGCGGCGCGGCCGACCCGGAGGACGCCGACGCCCCGGCGACCGCGCTGCGCGAGGCCAACGAGGAGGTCGGGCTCGACCCGGCCAGCGTCACCGTCCTCGCCGAGCTGCCGAAGCTCTGGATCCCGGTCAGCGACTTCGTGGTCACTCCCGTGCTCGGCTGGTGGCACGCGCCGCACCCGGTGCACCCCCGGGAACCGGCCGAGGTGGCGCACGTGGTCCGGCTGCCCGTCACCGAGCTGGTCGACCCGGCCAACCGGCTGCGCGTACGCCATCCGAGCGGCTGGATCGGCCCGGCGTTCTCGGCGCGCGGGATGCTGGTCTGGGGCTTCACCGCCGGGGTCCTGGCCACCCTGCTGGAGTTGGGCGGATGGGCCCGGCCGTGGCCGCGCGACCGGGTCGTCGACCTTCCGCCGAGAGGGGCCAGCCCGGCGCCCTCGGCCGGCACCGACGCGGTCGACGAGACTCCGGTGCGCTGACCGGGCGGTCACCTTCCGCACGCGATGGTCATTCGGCGGGCCCGGTGCCCGTACGCTTGACCCGTGTCCGCCGTGGATCTCGTACTGCTGCTGCTCATGCTCGTGTTCGCGATCAGCGGATACCGCCAGGGCTTCGTCATCGGGGTGCTGTCGTTCTCCGGCTTCTTCCTGGGCGCGCTGGTGGGTCTCCAGGTCGGGCCGCTGCTGGCGCAGCAGTTCGTCGAGAGCGGCACCCGGGTGCTGATCTCCCTGGTGGCGGTCTTCGGGCTGGCGGTGGTCGGCCAGGCGCTCGCCGGCTGGCTCGGTTCCCACCTGCGTAAGACGATCACCAGCGACGTGGGCCGGCGGGCCGACGACATCGGCGGGGCGTTCGTCTCGCTCTTCGCCGTACTGCTGGTCGCCTGGCTCGTCGCGGTGCCGCTCGGCTCGTCGTCGCTGCCCTGGCTGGCCGCCTCGGTGCGCAACAGCGCCCTTCTCACGGTGGTCGACCGGGTCCTGCCGGACCAGGCGCAGCAGCTCTCCACGGCGCTGCGGGACACCGTCGACACCAACGGCTTCCCCGACGTCTTCGGTGACCTGGCGCCCACCCGGGCCCGGCAGGTGTCCCCGCCCGACCCGGCGCTCGCCGGCTCGCAGGTGGTGGTGAACAGCCAGCGTTCGGTGGTCAAGGTGCTCGGCTCCGCGCCGAGCTGCTCGCGCCGGATCGAGGGCTCCGGCTTCGTCTACGCCGACGACCGGGTGATGACCAACGCGCACGTCGTCGCCGGCACCCGCTCCACCGTCGTCGAGCTCAACGGCGACCGGTACGACAGCAAGGTGGTGGTCTACGACCCCGACCGGGACCTGGCCGTGCTGCACGTGCCCGGGCTGCCCGGCCCGTCGATGCGCTTCGCCGCCGGCAACGCGGGCAGCGGGGCGGACGCCATCGTGCTGGGCTTCCCGCTCGACGGGCCGTACAACGCCCAGTCGGCGCGGATCCGGGACGTCGACCGGATCACCGGGCCCGACATCTACTCCGCCGGCAACGTGACCCGGGAGATCTACACGATCCGGGCTCTCGTGCAGAGCGGCAACTCCGGCGGCCCGCTGGTGTCGTCCAACGGGCTGGTGCTCGGGGTGATCTTCGCGGCGGCGGCCGACGACCCGAACACCGGGTTCGCGGTGACCGCGGCCGAGGCCCGCCCGGTCGCCCTGGCCGGCGCCGAGCGCACCCGCGCCGTCGGCACCGGCGAGTGCACCTGAGGCGACGCCTCGGGGTGCGGCGCGCGCCCTGACGGAGTCCAGCCGGGGGGCGTCAGCCCCGCCGCGTGCCGCCCGCCGACCCGGTCCGGGGCGGCGGCTCCGGCCAGCCGCCGTCCGCCGGGCCCGCCCGGTCGACACCCGCCGGGCCCACGTGGCCGGCGCCTGTCGGACCCACGCGGCCGGCGCCTGTCGGACCCACGCGGCCGGCGCCCGTCGGACCCACGCGGCCGGCGCCCGTCGGGGCCGGCGGCTCCGGCCGGCCGGGCGGGGTGGCCCGCCAGACCGTGAGGGCGGCGGCCGTCGCGGCCACCACGGCCGCGCCGAGCAGCCAGCCGGCCAGCACGTCGCTGGTCCAGTGCACGCCCAGCGCGACCCGGCTGAAGCCGGTGACGAGCGCGAGCAGCAGCGCCGCCGCGGCCACCAGCCGGCGCGCGACCGGCCCGGCGTGCGGGAGGAACACCACCAGCAGCACCCCGGCGGCCAGGGCGGCGTTGAGCGCGTGCCCCGACGGGAAGGCCAGGCCGGGCGCCTGGGCCACCGGATCGGGCAGGTCGGGGCGCGGCCTGCCGAAGAGCAGCTTGAGCAGCGGGCTGAGCAGGCCGCCCACCGCCATGGTGACGCCGACCCAGACCGCCAGCTGCCGGGCGCCCCGCCGGACCAGCCAGACGACCAGGAGCAGCGCACCGACCCGCAGCGGCATCGGGGCGAACACGTCGGTCCAGAGGCTCATCAGGCGTACCCACGCCGGGTGGTCGGCGGCGTAGCCGACCAGCGCGTCGGTCACCGCCAGGTCCAGCCGGCGCAGCGGGGGCCAGTCCCGCCCGACCAGGATCGCGAGCAGGGCGAACGGGACCACCAGGAACGCGGCCCCCGCGCCGAGGGTCAGCCGCAGGCCGCGGGAGTGGTCCGGGTGCAGGCGGCGGCTGCGCCACGACGGCCGTGGCGGCGAGGCGAGGGTACGCGGGCCGGGCGTGCTCATGACAGGAGTCCTACCCGCGACACGGCCCGGTCAGACCCCGTACGGGCGGGCCGGTGCGCGCCGCCCGGTGGCGCCGGCCCAGCCGCCCGCCCCGGGCGCGCCGCTCGACACCCGGCTCAGCGGGCCGCTCGGCGGTTGTCCGCCCCGGCGGCCGGGCGGCGCGCGGCGGCCGACGGGATCCACTGCCGGAGCCGGCGCACCATCAGCGCCGCCCCGGTGAGCAGGGCGACGAAGAGCGCGGCACCGGTCCAGAGCCGTTCCGGCGTGGTCTCCTCGTGGGCCCCTGCCGGCTGCGCCCCCCACCGGGTGGGCCGGCGGGGCGCGGCGAGGCCGAGCGGGTCGCCGCCGGCCCCCGCGGCGTCGGCCTGCGTCGAGCCCGGAGCCGGGCCGAAGCCCACCACGCCCGGCGAGGTCTGGTCGTCGAGCGGGTTGCGGCCCACCGGGGTCACCTCGGCGTTCAGCGCGGCGACCGGGTCGACCGTGCCGTACCCGAAGCGGTCGTCCCGCCCGGCCGGGCCGAGGTCGCGGGCGGTGGTGAGCAGCCGGTTCACCACGTCGCCGGCGGACATCTGCGGGTAGCGGGCGCGCACCAGCGCGGCGGTGGCGGCGACCAGGGGCGCGGCGAAGCTGGTGCCCTGCACCCGCCAGTAGCCGCCCGGGCGGGCGCCGACCAGCCCGGTGGCGGGGGCGGCGAGCACCGTGGCGCGCCCGGTGATCGACCCGGACCAGAGGTCGTCGCCGTCGCGGTCCAGCCCGGCGACCGCCACCACGCCCGGCTCACGGGCCGGGTACCAGACCTTGGAGCTGGTCGAGGCGGCCACGTTGCCGGTGCAGGCGATCACCACGACGTCCCGGGCGAAGGCGTAGTCGAGCGCGGCGGCCAGGGCGGCGCTGTCGCCGCTCCCGCCGAGGGACAGGTTGATCACGCGGGCGCCGTTGTCCACGGCCCAGCGCACGCCCCTGGCGACGATCATGGCGTCGTCGTAGCGGTTCTCGGCGTCGAGGACGCGGACCGGCAGGATCCGGGCGTCCGGAGCGAGACCCACGACGCCACGGTTGTCGTCGTTACGGCCGGCGATGAGCCCGGCGACGGTGGTGCCGTGGCCGACCGGGTCGGCGGCGGCGTCGGCGGATCCCCCGGTCGCCACCAGGTCGAGGCCGGGCAGCACCTGGCCGGCGAGGTCGGGGTGGGTCGCGTCCACCCCCGAGTCGATCACCGCGACGGTGACCCCGCGCCCGGTCGAGCTGCGCCAGGCCGTCCTGGCCTGCAACAGGTCGAGCTGCCACTGCTCGTCGCGCACCTGGTCGGGGCGGCTCTTCACGTCGGGCGGCGCGAGCGGCACCGGGACGGCGGCGGCCTGCGCGGCGGCGCCGTGCGCGGCGGCGCGGGCCCCGTCGGGGAGCGGCTGCGGGACGGCGGCGGTCTGCGTGGCGGCGCGGGCCCCGTCGGGGAGGGGCTGCGGGACGGCGGCGGTCTGCGTGGCGGCGCCGGCCTCGGTGGGGAGCGGCCGGGCGGCGGCGGCCGGGTCGACCGGGCCGGCGACCGACGCGACGGTGGCCACCAGGGCGAGCAACGCGCGCCCGGCGATCCGTCGATCCGCCGGCGGGCAGCAGTGCCGCACCCTGGTCACATCCTCAGGCCGTTCTTCGCACACGCAAACATGACGATCGGAGATTACCGGTTCGGGCGCCCCTCGCGGGGCGATCCGGGGACACCCGTCACGGAGGCGGCAGATACGCCAGCTGGACCAGGCGTACGCCCTCGCGCCGGGTGACCAGCCGCGCGCGCCCCGGCGGCAGCGGTCCGGGCCGGACCGGGCCGACCAGCGCCCCCTCCTCCGGGCTGCCGGCCATCACCAGCCCGGCGGTGGACAGCTCGCGGAGGCGCTGCACGACCGGCTCGTACTGGGCCCGTCCGGCGCCGCCCGAGCGGCGGGCGAGCACCAGGTGCAGCCCGACGTCCCGGGCGTGCGGCAGGTGCTCCTCCAGGGCGCGCAACGGGTTGGACGGCCCGCTGGCGACCAGGTCGTAGTCGTCGACCAGCACGAACAGCTCCGGCCCGGACCACCACGACCGCTGCCGCAGCTGGCTGGGCGTGACGTCGGGCCCCGGCACCCGCCCCGCCATGTAGCCGGCGGCCGACTCGACCAGGTCGGTGGTGTGCGCCGCGGCGGAGCCGTACCCGATCAGGTGCGGCGACGCCGACTCGGTCAGGTCCACCAGGCTGCGGCGGTAGTCGACCAGGATGATCCGGGCCTGCTCGGGGGTGAACCGGGTCATGATCGAGGTGGCCAGCGCGCGCAGGAACGACGACTTCCCGCACTCGGCGTCGCCGAAGACCACGAAGTGCGGCTCGGTGGCGAAGTCGAGCACCACCGGGCGCAGGTCCGCCTCGGCGATCCCCACCGGGACGCGCAGGCCGGTGGCCGCCGTCAGGTCCAGCTCGGCGTACGGGAGCACCGGCGGCAGCAGCCGCACCGGGGGCGCGACCGGGCCGGGCCAACTCCCGGCGACCTGCTTGACCAGGTCGGTCGGGCCTCCGCCGGCGAGCTGCGGCAGCGCGGTGAGGAAGTGCAGGCTCTCCGCGGTGACGCCCCGGCCGGGGGTCTTCTCCGGCACGTTCGTCGCCGCCCGGCGGGCCACCAGCGAGTCGGCCGGGTCGCCGAGGCGCAGCTCCAGCCGGGAACCGAAGAGGTCCCGGATCGCCGGCCGGAAGTCCAGCCAGCGCACCGCCGTCGCCACCACGTGCACCCCGTAGGACAGGCCACGGGTGGCGAGGTCGGTGATGAGGGGCTCCAGGTCGTCGTACTCGCCGCGCAGCGTGGCCCAGCCGTCCACCACCAGGAACACGTCGCCGAACGGGTCGGCCCCGGGCTGGTCGGTGCCGGCCAGCGCGGCCCGCCGCTGCCGCCAGGCGGCCATCGACTCCACGCCCAGCTCGGCGAAGCGGCGTTCCCGGTCGACCAGCAGCGTGGCGATCTCGCCGACCGTACGCCGGACGGCCGTCGGGTCGGCGCGGCCGGCGACCCCGCCGACGTGGGGCAGGTCGCGCAGCGCGGCCAGCCCGCCGCCGCCGAAGTCGAGGCAGTAGACCTGCACCTCGGCCGGGGTGTGGGTGAGCGCCAGCGCGCAGATCAGCGTCCGCAGCGCCGTCGACTTGCCGCTCTGCGGGCCGCCGACCACCGCCACGTGCCCGGCGGCGCCGTCGAGCGCCAGCCAGAGCAGGTCGCGGCGCTGCTCGAAGGGCTTGTCGACCACCGCGACCGGCACCTGCAACGCGCCGTGCAGGTCCGGGTTGCCGAAGCCGAGGCCGCGCTTCGGGTCGGCGGCGACCGGCCCCAGCAGCTCGTCCAGCGCCGGTGCCTGGCCGAGCGGGGGGAGCCAGACCTGGTGCGCCGGCGGCCCCTGGCCGGCCAGCCGGTCCACCATCAGCTCCAGCAGGCTCTCCGTGCCGCCCTCGTCGGCGGCGGGCAGGGCGGGCGGCCCGACCGGCTCCGGCTTGGGCACGAGGTGCGTGGTGAAGGCGAGCAGGCGCGGGGCTCCGGCGCCCCCCGCGCCCGGCGCCGCGCCGCGCCGGCGCAGCGCCCCGGAGACGTACGCGGCTTTGAACCGCACCAGCGGCTCGGTGCCGAAGCGCAGGTAGCCGTGCCCGGGGGAGCGGGGCAGCTCGTGCGCGTCGGGCACCCCGAGCACCGTCCGCGACTCCAGCGCCGAGAAGGTCCGCAACCCGATCCGGTACGACAGGTGGGTGTCGAGCCCGCGCAGCCGCCCCTCCTCCAGCCGCTGCGAGGCCAGCAGCAGGTGCACGCCCAGCGAGCGGCCCAGCCGGCCGATCTGCACGAACAGGTCGATGAAGTCGGGCTTGGCCGAGAGCAGCTCGGAGAACTCGTCGCAGATCAGCAGCAGCGACGGCAGCGGGGCGAGTGGCGTGCCGGCGGCGCGGGCCCGCTCGTAGTCGCGCAGGCTGGCGAAGTTGCCGGCCCGGCGCAGCAGCTCCTGGCGGCGGACCAGCTCGCCGTTGATGGCGTCGACCATCCGGTCGACCAGGGGCAGCGCGTCGGCCAGGTTGGTGATCACCGCGGCGGTGTGCGGCAGCCGGTCGAAGGAGGCGAACGTGGCGCCGCCCTTGAAGTCGATCAGCACGAAGTTGAGCTGCTCGGAGCTGTGCGTGGCGGCCAGCCCGAGCACCAGCGTGCGCAGCAGCTCCGACTTGCCGGAGCCGGTCGCCCCGATCAGCAGGCCGTGCGGCCCCATCCCGTCCTGCGCCGACTCCTTCAGGTCCAGCTCGATGGCGCCGCCGTCCGTGCCCACCCCGATCGGCACCCGCAGCCGCTCCCGCGTGGAGCGTGGCGCCCAGCCCTGCTCGGCGGTGAAGCCCTCCGGGTCGCCGAGCCCGAGCAGCTCGGGCAGGCCCGGCTCGGCGCCGGGCGGGCCGTCCGGACCGCGTACGGCGCTGGCCAGTCGCAGCGGGGCCAACCGCCGGGCGACGGCCTCGGCGTCGACCGGGTCGAGCCGGTCCGCCGTGCCGACCTCGGCGTGCCCCTCGGCCGAGTGGGAGTGCAGCCGGCCGTGGCGCAGCTCCAGCAGCAGCGCGAACCGGTCCAGCAGGCGCGGCGGCGGGGTGTCCAGGTCGATGACCGTCACGGCGTCGATGCCGCCGTCCCCGGTCAGGTCGGTGGCCCCGGTCAGGTCGCCCCCGTCGAGCACCACCACCACGTGCGGGCCGTCGGTGGCCGGCCCGGCCGGGCTGAACCGGGACCGGCTGGCCAGTACCTCGTCGAGCAGCCGTTCCAGCTCGGTCGCCGCGCTGGCGACCAGCCGGACCGGGCCGAGGGCGTCGGTGCGGGTGGGATGGTGGGCGTGCGGCAGCCACTTGACCCACTCCCAGGCGGCCCGCCGCTCCGGCCCGGCGCAGACGGCGACGAGCAGCTCGTCCGGGGCGTGGAAGACCGCGAGCTGGGCGAGCATCGCCCGGGCCAGCGCCTGGCCGGCCGACCCGTCGCCGGTGGCGTCGCGCACGAAGACCCGGGCGAAGCTGCGCAGCGAGAGCGCCACCGGCAGGTCCGGCACCACGGAGTACGCGTCCAGGAAGCGGCGCAGCGCGCCCGCCGTCATCGGCTCCAGCTCCTCCAGCGGGCGGGTGACCGGGGGGACCAGCGGGGTCGCCAGGGTCTGCGGGCCGACGGCGACCCGGACCACCGCGAAGTCGGGATCGGTGGGACGCCGCTCCCAGACCCGGTGGCTGTCGACCGTCGACCAGAGCCGGCCGGGATCCGGGTGCCGGTAGTAGAGCCCGGCGCGCTGCTGCCCGGCGGTGTGCCGGACCCGGCGCCGCAGCGCCGTCAGGTGCCGCAGGTAGTCCCGCCGGGCGGCCATCATCTCGGACTTCTTCGGGGTGCCGGACGCGCTGCCCCACGAGGTGACCAGCATGGCCAGCGAGGAGAGCCCGAACATCCCGCCGACCACGTACGAGTAGGCGCCGCCGCCGCGGCCGAACATCATCGCCATCGCCACCGTGCCGCCGAGCATCGGCAGCACCATGAGCAGCTGCTGCCAGCGCCCGCCGGCGACGGCGGGGATCTCCGGGGGCGCGTCCACCGGCAGCTCGCCGACCGGGATCTCCGGCGCCGGGCGCCGGGGCGGCCGCTTGATGACGACAGTGGACACTCGACCCTCCTGACAGCGCTCGGTAACCCGAGCCTGGCTCATGGTAGGTAAAGTCCTGTCGTCCGCGCAGCCACCAACCCCGCGCGATATGGAGATCAGTCGATGATTATCGGGCTGGCCCGGGTCACCATCAGCGCCCCCCAGCGGCGGGTCGACGTCGCGCTGCCCGAGCAGGTGCCCCTGGCCGAGCTGCTGCCGGAGGTGCTGCGGCACGCCGGCGAGGGCCTCGCCGACGACGGCGAACGGCACGGCGGCTGGGTGCTGCGGCGCACCGACGGCGCGGTCCTGGCCACCGCCCAGGCGCTGCTGCCGCAGGGCGTCCGCGACGGGGAGGTGCTGCACCTCGTGCCGGCCCGCGCGCAGTGGCCCGAGCTGGAGTACGACGACGTGGTCGAGGCGATCGCCGACGGGGCGCGGCGGCGCGGCGGCGCGTGGTCACCGACCGCCACCCGGGCCGCCGCCCTGGCCGGCGCCGCCGTGCCGCTTGCCGTCGGGCTGCTCGCCGTGGCGGCCGGCGGGCCGGGGCAGCGGGCCGGCTGGCCGGCCGCCGCCGTGGTGGCGCTGCTGCTCATCCTCGCCGGGGGGGGGGGGGGGGGGGGCCCCCCGGGGGCGGCCCCCGGCGGGCCCCCCCCCGGGCCGCCGCGGCCCGGACGTGCCCACGACCCCACTCCAAAAACACA